>JAQCMZ010000031.1 GCA_028274825.1 Haloferacaceae archaeon | reverse complement strand
GTGTGCTCGAAAACAACATCGACGGCACACAGACGATCTATCAAGCAGCCTTCGACGAGGCCGTCCCCCGAGTCATATTCGCATCCTCGAATCACGCCGTTGGCGCGTACGAAACCGGAGAGCGAACGCCAGAAATGTATCGTGAAGGTAAAACGCCGCTTCAGTTAGACGGATCCGAAGCCGCACGACCGGGCAATCTGTACGGTGTCTCGAAAGCCACGGGAGAACTTCTCGGTCGATATTATCACGATGAAACCGGGATCTCGGTGGTGTGTGTCCGGATCGGGAATCTCACGCGGGATCACCCACCACAGGACTACGAGCGTGGCCACGCCATGTGGCTCTCGTGGGCCGACTGCGCGCACCTGTTTGAACGCTGTTTACTCGCCGAGTACGACTACGAGATAGTGTACGGCATTTCCGATAACGACCGAAAGTACTACTCGATAGATCGGGCCCAACAGACACTCGGATACGATCCGCAGGACAATTCCGCAGACTACACTCTCGAGGGTGTCCCGACAGACTGTACAGAGTGAGACCCTCTCAAATTTGAAATCGTAGGCTTTCATCTCGCATATACTCAATGAGGAATTCTCAGGCCGGGAGTCAAGTGTTTAACCTGCCGTTCCGGTCGCGAGAGTGGTGGTCGATGACGAGACTCACGTCACACGGCGACAGCTGTTGGCTTGTGTCCTACTCACTCGTGTGAGGAAACGAGAATCCTCGCATCGAGAGTCTCCTCTGTCCGACCGGTGGGAGAGTTCTCCTGTGTTTCTTGAACTCCAGTCATCCCCAGCAGTGATGGCGAATCACAAGCTGAACCGCCTGCGGACTTAGCTGAGTACGGGCGTTCAGCCCCCTCGATCGAGGAGCACCGCAGTGCAGTCCGCGCCAGCGGACAAGGAGCGCAGTAGGGAGCGGATACAGCGCCGTCATCATCTGGTCGGACACTGTGCGTCGGCAGGCTCACACGCCCACGCAAGCAGTTATATTGCTGAACGCCGAGCGAAAGATCAAGATGGGCGTTCTGACCTGCAGGCTTCGACTCGCTCGTCGTTCCATTCGGAACGACTCGCTCCGTGCGAAGCTGACGGACATGGACGGCGTTCACACGCGACAAGAAGCGTGCGCTGTCCCACGGAATCACCCCATCGAGCAGCGAGGACTGGGACACTCCAAAGGAACGCCTGTGGAGACTGCGCTCCCGACGGACACCGATTCGGTGTCTGCAAACTGCGTCGTGGAAGTATGAAGCCCCGCCCTTAGGCCGTCCGGCCGAGCAGGGCGGGGTAGTTCACATGCTCGATATCACTCGAACAGCCCAGCGACATCGTCGCTTTCTCGCCGGCGGCGTTCGACGTGTCCGACGAGTCGCTGGTGGATCAGGTTCCGGTCGTCGGGATTCTCGACGAAGTCTCCGAGAAGAGTGAGAAACGTCGTTCGACCGGTTCCGCGTTGTTCACCGGCATACCGGGTAGCATCCCGAACTGCCTCGGTGTCGTATCGCTGGTATTCTTCTGCTAGCGCCTCCGCTGCAGGTCCCACAGCAGCCGGGCTGAGCCTCCCAGGTGATGGGACGGTCCCGCGAAACGACAGCCGTGGCGGCGAAGCGCGGTCGATCAACTCAAGATCAGCGTGGAGTGCGTTGAGATACTCTCGCGCAGTGTCGATATCAACCCCGTGATCCTCAACTGGAGGGTCGAGGTACTCCTGGCCAGATACCGCCAATCCCGCTGCACCCGACCAGTTTCGCGACCGAGCATGATAGACAGTTGCGGTTAGCTGTATGAGTCCCTGTAAGAGCCTCGCAGTGTCCGTCTCGTGGTCGCGATGGAGCCAGACGGCTTCCAGTGGGTCGTGGGCAGCGTGGTATTCCCCGTCGTTGTACAGGGCGAGTCCGGCCTCGAGCGCGGCGCGTATCTCCTGACTGCACTGTTCCGGTTCCGGATCATTGAGGCGCTCGGTCATACTTCGAATGGTCGTCTCATGATAGCTAGTGCTGATTCGAGTCTGATCTGATGAGATGCATACTCTTCGTCAGAAAAGTACGAAGCGAAAGGATAACAACGTTACTGTGGGTTCGGTGAGTGGTTTCTCGAGACCTTACGCTGACTGGGACTCTGCCGAGGGGATTGGCTCGTCGATCCAATCCGTGTAGAAGGTCTCGATATCTGGTTCGAACTCGTGGATAATCGGGTAGCCGGGCATGACGTTGTTCACTTCGAGAAGCGTCTTACAGCCGGGGCAAAAGTACTCCCGAAGTTCCATGTAATCCGGGTGAGGGTGCATGTCTTCAGGGTAGATCTCGAGATACTCCTGCTCCGTGTCTCGGACGTTGATCAGAGCGTCGTGTTTCCAGTTCTGGTCGTGTTCACAGAACTCGTGGCCGCAGTCGCACTTGATCAGCCACTGGTCTTCCGGCTTAGCGACGACATACAGGTGGTCCGCATACGGGATGACGATCGGGTCGTCCCAGTCGACCCGCTCCTGTAGCACACTGCGAACCTTCTGGAATCGGTCCGCGTCTTTGAAGTCGCTCATCATGTCATGCAGTTCGTTCCACTCGAGATTGTCGTCGACTAAATCCTCGATTATTTCACGAGGGTAGCTTTCTGGCATCTGTATTCACCTCTTAGTCGTCATCCGTCGCCGGTGACTTAGTTGGTTGTTCGAACGATGAACTCGGGCCCGAGAGATCCTGGATCGACCGCTCGCTGGTCCATGTGTAGGGCACCTCTGGTTCGTCGTCTCGGCCGACTCCGAGCCACGTCTCGTGGCTTTTGGTTGGGTTATTCCACTTTCTCTTCATACCGGTTTTGAACCGATTTTCGAGTGACTTCGCGGCGTCTTCGCTCAGCGAGAACCGGAAGTCAGCGGACAGATCCCAGAACTCCTGGTAGAACTCGGTGAACTGCTTGCTCATACGCATACTGCTCTCGTAGGTCTTTTTGACGTCCTCGATGAGACCCTCGTTTTGGATGCGCACGCGCTCATTGTCGTACCACTCTGAGACTGGCTTGGCTTTTTCTGCGCGCTCTTTCATCCGCTCGGCACGGAGTTTCTCGGTCTGTTTTTCGTCGAGTTCCCAGTTCCCCTGCACAGCAGAGTTGTGTTTGGCCTCGGTACCGACCTGATCGACGGCGACAGCGTAGGCGTCTTTGGCGTGGCGAGGCAGGACGTAGCCGTCATGGATATCCTCGACAACTTTCTCTGGGTCTCGCTCCAGCGGATCACCGAGCCCCGAACCACCACGGAGGTAATTCAGATACATGTCATACTCGTCGAATTCCTTGGGTGTACTGATCCCCTCGGGACGACGGGTGACATCGGCTTCGATCTTGGACTCGAAGTCCCCGCTTTCGGGGTCCAAATCAGACTGCGGATAGTCTGCGCCGCTCTCGAAGCGCTCTTTCAGATCGGTGTCTTGAGCGTTGAGAATGTAGCCCGAGGCGGCTGGATACCCGCCAAAGAGGCCACTGTCACTCGACATGTAGCCGTTGCCCATCTCGTAGAGTAACCAGCGACTCACGTCTTTGACCGTTCGCATCGATTCGAAGCCTGCGCCTCCCGTCCGTCGGCCGGCGCCGCCCGTGTTAGGTTTGACATTCCGCCCGAGGAACGGCAGCGGTTCGGTCATCTCCCAGACCTCAGCGTCGCCGCTGTCGCCCTCAGGATTCCAGATCGCCGCGGCATGTGGTTCACCATCCTCAACGTAGCGAGCACCGGTCCCCTCACAAGCTGCCTCGAAGGAGTTGACCGCGTGAAGCTTGCCGAACTGGTCGATCCCGCCGCCCTGAAGCCAGTTTGAAGTGTTGGCGTTTCCGGAGTTGATCTCCTCGCGGAATCCGCGCGAGAAGTAGCCTCGTGAGAGGTGCTGCCAGAGCGGAGCCCAGGCGGACACGAGGAAGTGCCACGCGTACGCGTGTGCCGTTTCCGTGTTCTGGGTGTTCGCCCAGGAGCCTTCTGGGAGGTGGAAGTCACAACTGTAGTAGGCACCGTCGTTGACCAGTTTGTTCGGGATGACCGTCTGGGTGAGCATCACCCAGATACCGCCCTGGATAGCCGCTGGCGTGCAGTTGTACGGATGCCAGCCCCACTTGTTCGCCCCCTCGAAAGACACCTGGAAGGAGCCATCCTCGCGGACGTGCAGTTCAGATGGGGCGTGCATGAGGTGGTTTTCGCTGGCGTAAGCTCGCGACAGGTTGTCCTGCCCCTCGTAGAGTGCGTCGACAAAGGATGCACCCCTGTAGGTTCCCGGCAGCATCGTCTTCTGGATACGACTCCGGAAGCCCCGACGACCGTCCTCAATCGCCTCACGAGACAGCTGTTTGAACTTTTCGATCCCGTAATCGTCGATAAGAGCGTTCACCGCATTGCGGATCATCAGACAGCCAGTCATCCGCGTCCGCTCGTCCAGTTTGAGGAAGTCTGGTGTTCTGGTTTTGTCCGGGAAGTCGTTTTTCCAGGAATTGTATATCTCGAGATCTTCACCGATCTTTCGAGCGGTGTAGTAGGCCCCGTCGCCGAATCGAGAGGCCTGGGAGACATTCATACTTCCGGGACCGACCGCCCCCGTGTCGATGACGTGGTTGACACCGCCGGCCCAGGCGATGAGTTCGCCCTCGTGGAAAATCGGAATGAGGGTCGCGATATCACACGGGTGGACATTCCCCACGTGAGTGTCGTTGTTGACGAAGATATCGCCGGGTTCGATCCCCGGACTCTCCTCGTAATCGTGGTTAATCATGTACTTGATCGCCTCGCTCATCGTGTGAATGTGCACGATGATTCCGGTCGAGATGGCAATCGAGTCTCCCTCCGGCGTGAATAGCCCATAACAGAGTTCACCCTCCTGTTCGACGATCGGGGTCGCGGCGACCTCTTTCGAGGTCTCGCGCGCGTTGACGAGTTCCCCACGTAGTTGGGCGAACATCTGCTCGTATTCGATCGGGTTCTCCTCTTTCAGCGAGAGCTTCTCGAATCCCCCGTAGTGGCCTGTTTCGTCGGTTTTCTCTTCGAGATCTTCGAACTGTCCGCGAAGGCTCTGTCCGTCCCAGCCAATGCCTTCGCCATTGTCGAGTTTCGCTCGAACTTTCTGTTGTTCGTCCCGCATGAGGGGGAAATTCTCCTCGGATTGACCGTGCTGTTCTTCTCCTGAACCGTCCGACGGGTGGTCTTCTGAGCTCATGTATAGTCTCGTAACGTCATCTGTCTGCAGCCAGATGCAGGCTGGTGCAGTGCACCTACCTCACTTCAGGGAGAGTGTTACTGCCCTCAGCTCATCCCTCAGCGTGATAGATGCATGTCTACACGAACGATAGAAGCCAAGACGACGAGTTAGTCCTCGCTCATGAGATGGTGAACGCGGTGTTTGTCGAGCGAAGACTTGTAGTTCGGCGGAACAACGTACGTCGTCGCTTCACCCTCCAAAACTGCTGGACCGCTGAGTTCGTTCCCCGGGTTGAGCGCGTGGAGATCGTAGACAGCTGTCTCGCCCCACTCACCGTCCCAGTACGCCTCGCGTGAGCCCTTGAGGGCGTCCTCAGGTGGCTCTGGCCCCACGACCTCTTCTGTCGGAATTTCTGGCTTGACCACGTCACGAACGCCGCGGACGGACGCCTGGGTGATCGTGTGCCCGAGTTCCGGAGACCGTGCCTCTTCAGAGTACTGTCGCCGGTAGCCGTCTTCGAACGTGTCTATCAAATTTTGTATCTTGCCCGGCTCATCGACGCGAGCCACGGGCGACCGGATGTCGATACTGTTGAGCTGTCCCTGGTACTGCCCGAGGATATTATACTGGAACTCGACTTCGTCCATTCCAATCTCACTCTTCTCGAATTCGTCTTCGACTTTGGCCTCGAGGTTCGTCCAGACTTGCGTCAGTTCTTCCCCGGCAGTTCTGGCCGCCTCCTCCATCGAGAGGCCGGCATCGATGTCGATACTCGTCGTCTGGTCGTATCGGTACTCGTAATCGGCGGCACCGCAGCCGAACGCGGAGAACCCGGCAGCCCACTCGGGAATGAGTATTTCGTCGAAGTTGAGACTCTGAGTGTATCCGGCCGTGTGGACCGGTCCGCCCCCACCGTAGGAGAGACACTTGAAATTCGACGGTGCGTACCCCTCTCCGGTCACGACAGCCTCAAGATCGTTCTGTAGTTTGTTCTCGAGGATCTTTATGACACCTTCTGCCGCCTCGTACACGCCCATATTCAGCTTGTCCGCGACCTGGTCTTTGATCGCTTCTTCAGCGACTTCACGACTGATCGGCATGTCACCTCCCAGGAAGTTCTCCGGGTCGATCCACCCGAGCGCAACGTGACAGTCGGTCACTGTTACCGTCTCGACGTCGGTTTCAGTCGCGCAGACGCCGACTTTGTCTCCTGCGCTCTCGGGGCCGAGTTCGATTTTATCGAATGTCGGATTCACCCTGACGTAACTTCCCGTTCCCGACCCGACACTGTCCATGTTGACCATCGGTAACGACAGGAGAAGGCGAGCCATCTCCGGACTGTAATCGATTTTCCAGTCGTTATCGATGATGATCCCCATATCGAAGCTGGTCCCGCCGATATCGGTACAGACGAGATTTTCGTAGCCGAGTTCTTGCCCGAAGTAATTCGCCCCGATCATCCCCCCGATCGGCCCCGAGATGAGCGTCCGTGCCAGTTCGTTCGCGTAAATATCGATCGTCCCACCGTGACTCGCCATGACTCGGACACCGACTTCACCACCGTGGTCGTCGACAGACTGTTGAACCCTCGTGAGCTGCTGCCGTGACGGCTCCGCGGCGAACGCCTCCGCGACGAGGGTGTTCAGTCTGGGAAGTTCTTTCAGCGTGGGGTAATACTCGCTTGACAGCATGACCGTCGTGTCGGCGTCTCGGCTCTCGATGACCTCCTGGGCAACTTCCTTGCTTCGTTGCTCGTGGTCACCCTCTTGATATGAGTGGAGAAACATCACCGCGATTTCGTCGACGCCCTGATCGAGAAGGTCGTTCACACCCTCCCTGATATCATCTTCGTACTGGTCGAGAGGGATTAATTCGTTTCCTTTGACGTCGATCCGCTCTCGAACACCTCGAATCCGGGTCCGGGGGATGAGCGGCTCTGGATGCTTGTGTGTGTTCACGTGGAGTCGATCCGAGTAAGAAAACCCCGTATACGACTGGCGACCACGCCCCATTCTGAGCGTGTCTTCCATTCCGGCGGTGGTGAGGATACCGACATCAACCTCACTCTCACGCTCGACAAGTCGGTTGAGCATCGCTGTTCCCGAGTACACCGTCGAAACGAGGTTCGGGAACGCATCGTCCACGTCCAGATCCCACGACCCCAGCGCATCTCTGGACGATTTGATGAACCCTCGGGATTCATCATCAGGGGTTGTTTTCGCCTTGCCGACGGTGAATTTCCCGTTCTCATCCATTAGAAACGTGTCAGTCAATGTCCCACCGGCATCGATTGACAGTGTCTCTGCGCTGTGTTCTGGGGTGTTGTCGCCTGAACTTGCCATCGTGTGTGATATACTCTGTCATATGATAGTCGTTTGCACGAAATTGACAAAATCAATATGACGGGGCAGAAATTTTGACGGTATATGTTTTTCTTTGAAGTAGTGCGGTTGTGTTCAGCATATTTTGAGAGGTCGCCGTCTTCACGCTGTATCTCAGTCCGCGCGAGCGAGCCAAATAAGGCGTGAGAAAGCCCTCCAAGGAAATCGGGGGAGATGAGGTTTCGAGACGCGTTCCTCAACCCACCGGTTGTTCTAATGGACGGGCGCTATCAACGGTCCCGGAGTCAAGACCGCTGCCGTCAAGTGTGGAGTGACTGCCCACGCTACACTTTACACACCCACGTTCAAATCCGAGACCACCGACAATCTCAGTCTTCACAGAGCGGATGAGTGAAACTTCCGCGCGAAAGACAGGTGAGGTGTCGCTCATGACTGCCGTCACCGTGGGTTTTCATTACCGTTCGACCGCTTCCGGCCGGCTGTTCGTCTCGTTTCTGGGGCGGGAATCTTCCACAGTAAGGGTTCACGATTGCGGGCAGGATGGGACCGATCCGGGCCGGGCCGGGCCAGACCAGACCAGACCAGACCAGACCGATCCGAATCTTGTCACCTGCGGCTCTGGCGGAGATACGGGCGGCTCAGTCGTTGCCTCACGAAGACAGTTCGTACTCTAACTGTTCCAATGTCATGAGATGATCGCCGACAGTGAGATCACCAGAAAGTTTCTCGTGGAGTAGCAGAGACTCCATCAACTCGTCAATCAGGGCTTTCCCGGCGCTCGTCCTGTTGAGAATGCCGATACATATACAATCAGCATCGATTTCAATCGCCAGTTGAACCAGACTTGAGGCGGTATCCCCCTCCGGAAGAGTATGCGTCGTGTACCTGACATTGCGGTCTATCTGAGAGATTGTCTCTTGAACAAGTGAGTCAAGCCGGGAGACGGATGGTGGCCGCAGCAGGTGGACACGCTCGTCTGCGTCAACGACCGACTCGAAAACCTCTCTGAGTGGCTGGTGTTGATCGATCGATTTGATGAAGAGAAGAGTCGTCATGTTTGTGGCCCAAAGAGTAATGCACAGAAAGTGTGTTCAGCCCTTCGAAGACGTTCGCTCAGCGTAGACCTGCCGATATCCAATTCTTCTGCAATCTCTTTGGCGTTGACCTCCTGTGGGATCCGAAAGTATCCCATCCGATAGGCAGTTTCCAAGACAGTGAGCTGTTTTTTCGATAACTTACCGGACATACTCTGTTTGATTTTGTTGCTCCCGAGGGGAAAGCCGATACTCTTCGTCTGCGTTGTCCCAACCATCTTAATTTCACCGAACTTCTCCTCGATGGTTCCCGCGACTTCCTTGAGATGGTTCCAGTCACGCATCGATGCAATCACCTCTACATGTGACTGTTTGCCGATGATTCTGTGAGGAACAGTTTCGTTTCGTGTTAATAATGAGAGCACTGACGCTTCCGACATTTCAGTCACTACACTGAGATGGCGTGCATGAGAGTCAATCTCTGCCTGCGACATATCGAGAATCCGAAAGTTCGACAGTTGATCAGAGAGTGATTCTTCAGAAATGCTGGCATCAAAATTAACCGTCAGGGAAATCATAACGTCACCGTCTACCATAGGCAGCGCATTGTCGATCTCGAGATTCGAGACCTGATCGTCGATGGCGAACACTCGCGATGAGATTCCTGCCAGAGGCATCTCGAATTTGATTCTGAGCATCAGTAAGATTCTATCGTGGTTTCCGTGCCGTCTGTGCAGTCTCGTACTTCCCTGCGGTGGGGCTTTGTGACCGTATCACCGGAGTGTGTGGTGTTACGCGAGTGGTCTGAATAATAACATCATAATCACCTCATTATTTAAATCTTGCAGCAGACCGCTTGTTCTCACGGACTGCGCGAGGTAGGCGAGTCGTGTGGGGTGTCTCATTGGCTCACTCCGTGACTCTGTTCGCCTAATGGGTCGCGATGATGGGTGCTCCTCTCGATTGTGATGCTGTCTCAGCCGCTGTCGATTGAATCTCGGGGCACGGCCACAGCGCGGCGCTGTGGTGAGGTATCACAGGGATAGATCACTCACAGAGTCTTCAGGATGGAGTCGACGAGTCTCGGTGAACGAGATGACGCTGGGCTGGGCCAAACGATCCCCCCGTTCCCCCTACGAGAGGAGTCACGGCGGAAAATCCGTGCGATTACACTAGTACACGGAGAGAGCCCATCGCTTGAAGGGTATGATGGATGCGACACGTTACATCCAACGCAATCAGAAGCGGAGATACAGATGCCGTGTCTAAGAGGACGGAGGCGCTACCCACGCTCACGACAACACCGAATCGGTCCCACTGTTACTCACGCACCACCCCCGGCTCACCTAGCAGCAAGACATGTCGCCTTACAGGACCGAGGAGTCAGAAGAAAGAGGATCGCTGGCCTGGGTCACTCCTCACCTTGGTCGCGGACAGTGAGGACCGGCACGTCGGAGGATCGCACAACCCGCTCAGTGACAGACCCGAGGAGATAGCGGTCCAGTCCCTGGCCTCCCATGTGTACTCATCACAACCACGTCAATGTCGTTTTGATTGGCATATTCGGTGATTCGCTCGGAGGCTGCCCCGTTTGTCACCGTCTCAGTACTCTCTAAGCCGGCGTCTTCAGCTTCCTGTGCCACTCGCTGGACTGCTTGTTTTCCGCCTGCTTGAATCGTGTTGATGATCTTGTCGGCCCCACCACCCATGGACGCGTATGAGCTCTCATCGACGACGAATAACGCGTGAATTCGAGCGTCCTCGTTCTGCGCGAGATTGAGCGCGTGTTCTACTGCTGTTCTTGCGGCCGGTCCACCGTCGGTAGGAACTGACACATCGTCGTACATGATAGTTAATCATAAACCTCACCATATTCACCTTCACTACCGATTATAAAATTTTGTGCTGAGCGTCCATGATTCGATGACAGATGAAGATTCGATGCTACGGGTCTCTTCCTGTGTTGAGTCCCCGATCAACGAATGTCTCCCAAGGGGCAAGATAGTCTGAACTCCGTCGATAGGTGAACGCTCCTGCGGGAACGCGCGGTTGAGCGTGGAGGTCGGGCCTCCCGCTCAGACCCACCCCTGTAGTGATTAACGAAACCTCTGGTCAAACCGAGACGGCACAGCTCAAGAGCGCGTCTCTCTCGTCTTTGCCACCGAGGACGCCCAATACTTCTGTGAACTACTAAACTGGGGGCTTCCGCTATCACGCTGTCAGTTCAGTAGTGACTGGACTACCGTGACAGCGGGTGAGGATTCGTCAGCACCCTTTCAGTTTGGTTCCCACGCTCTCTGGTACCATCACTGACGAAAAGACATTGTAACGCCGAAAAGCCGGGACGTCCTGACGGAGATTTGAACTCCGGTCCCTGGCTCCGCAAGCCAAGAGGATAGTCCACTACCCTACCAGGACTCATCTCAACATATCTTAGAGCCACGTAAGACCGTTACGGTATGACCGATAGAGAACGGAGACGGCTGCATCGT
>JAQCMZ010000020.1 GCA_028274825.1 Haloferacaceae archaeon | reverse complement strand
GGGATCCATCTCGTAGTATTCGTGATCACCGGGGTCGTCACCGGGGTCGCCCTCCTCGTCACCGTCGTCAGGCTCTGCATCCACTGGCTGCCCGGGATCAGGTTGGCCCCCTTCGGCTTGGCCGACTCCGCCCATCTCTCGTTGGTCGTACTCGAACTCGGGCAGGTCGACGATTTTAATCGGCACTCGGACCCGAGATGGATCCGATCCCGTGAGATCGCCGTGACTAATGAACTCCGAGAGGTCTTGTCGCTGCTGTTCGCCGACCCGCCGGAACCGTTCAAGATCATCTCTAAGTCCCATGTGTTACCACCCATCCGCGATTTTCCGCACGACTACACGCGAGGTCAACTCTGCAGATGCTCGCGTGTACCCACGTTCGACCATTCGATTAAGGGTGGACTGTTTCACCCGTTCAGTCTCGGTGCCTTCTGGAGGGTCGTTCCACTCGTGCGGGTCGAAATCCGGGAAGTGCCGCCGGACATCGTCCCAGTCGTTTGCCTCCAGCACCTCTCGTAGCTCCGGGATCGCCGCGAGATCGACATCATTGACCGAGAACCCCTCGCCGCGGTTCTGCCACGCGTAGCGGGTCAGCGCTCGAATCACCGTCTCCTGGCGAAACTCCCGGACTGACGACCGTGGCCGGTCGCCGTCGTAATCGGCTTCAGAGAACCGGCCCAGGTGCTCGGTTTCAAACACTTTCATTTTCAGCGGGTCCGGCTCGATCGGCTTTTCACCGCGACTACTCTCGACTGGTTCATCAGCATCCCAGGCATACACGTGTTCGACGTATTCGGCGACAGTGGCCTCATCCACCCCGGCGTCGGCCAGTATCGCGTCGAGGACGTCGTCTCGCTGGCGGGTCCGCACGAACTCCCGGACGGCAGGGAGTCGATTTTCGAATTCGGCGGCTTCGGCCCGTGAAAACACGGGAGCGTCATTCAGCCCAGCCATCATCGCATTGAGCACATCCTCTGGCATTCGCACGCTCTCTACGTCCAACTCCGGATGGCTCCGGTCGGTCTCGTCTTGCAGGAGATCCGCAATCACATCGCGCGTGTACGTGACTGGAATCCCGGTCTGCCCGTCTAAGCCGCCGAACTCGAACTCCTTGACATCACGGCGGTCATCTCCCTCACCGATGTATCCCTGTTCGAACAGCAGCGCTTTCTCGACGAGGGAGATCCCTGGCGGGAGATCTTCGTTGTCGAGTCGGCTGACCACGCTGTATGTCGCTGCAGCGCCAATCGCATGTGGTGCCAGTTCTCGCTCGTGGACGGTCCCGTGTTCGTTCCGGATATCGATTTGGACGGGGTTTCTCAGTGAATTGGTTGCGGCTGTCTCGTCACTGCTGGCTACCGTGGTGTGTGATATCGCGGTACGTCCCGACCTCGACCCTCGATCACTCTGGCGGGCGCTAGAGTCGACAGTCCCGTCTTCAAACTCAGCGTCAGCGTCGGCACCGACACCGGTCTCGCCCAGCAATTCCCGCCGAATTAGTTCCGCTTCGAGTCGGCGGTTCGTCAGGTATCGGAATTCGTGCCGGGTGAGCCGCCGTTTGAGTGCCTTCAGCGGGTCTGACCCGTTCTTATCGGCATATTGGTCGAGTTCGGCGTCGAGATCTGGGTTCGAGATTACGACCAACTGCGTGTCTAAGTCCATCCCGATTCCTTTGTCGAGTTTGACGCGGCGTTCATCCGGCACGTTCAGTAGTCGGCGCAACAGGTCGGCGTGTTGGCTGGCGTCCTCGACGATCGTCACCAGCCCGTTTCCCTGTGAGAGAACACCGTCGTAGCTGAACGCCTGCGGGTTTTTCCGGCCCCGCGAATCCAGTTCGCGCAACATTCCGGCCATCCACGACCCAACCAACCGCTCTTTGGGACTGCCATCGTCTTCGGCGTGGAGAACGCCGATTCCCTGGCCGACATCGACGATGTAGTTGGACACGCGGAGATGTTTGGGGTCAGTGATTGCGGAGAACAGTTCTGCTCGACCCTCGTTCCGGTACTGCTTTTCGAGATACTCATACGCCTCGCGACTGAACGGGTCTAATTCGGCGTCGACAGAGATTGGGTACTCCGAGCGCTCGTTAATATCGGCCAGTACGTTGGCTCGGACCGGTTTCGGAAACACCGAGAGCGGATGCGCTTGGACGGGACTCTGATACCAGTCGTCTTCCTTTTTTTCAGCGTCTTCCCCGTACGACAGCCCGCGATCATTGCTTCCAGCGCCGCTGATATTCCACTCGAGCGTGTATCTGCGGCCCTCGTCGGTTTTCGAGAACTCTCGAAGACCATTCACCAGACATCGCTTCAGCTCTGACTTTCCAGTCGCAGTGGGACCGTCGATCCAGACGATTTTTTCGTCTTTCCCCCGCCCAGCTGCAATTGTCCGGAGATCGTCGACGAACGCTATGAGCGCTTCACTATTCCCTAATACCGCGTGTTCGCCGCTGTTGAACGGATCATCGAAGAAGCGATATCGGCGTTTCTCTTCTCCCCGTTCGACGACAGTGCGGGTCCCTTTCGATTCGATTGCGGCGAGCAGATAGCGGGCGGCGTTTGCCGCGATCGTCGGGCTCTCGAGAGCCTCTTCGACGTACTCGGTCAGCGGCATCGGTGGCTCGTACGTTCCTTCGAGTTGCTCGTCGGCCGCGCGCTGATAGACGCGACCCAGAGACTCGTCAGGCATTTTCCTCGAGTTCGCTGCGTGCGACCTCTGCCCCTGCGAACTCTAACACCTCTTTGGCACCCCCTTCGGAGTAACCTTGCTCGGTCAGCGCGTCAATCCACGCGCTCCGTTCGTCGTCGTCCATTTCGTTGGCAGACACCAGCGCCGAGAAATTGATGTTGTGTTTTTTGTCTTCCCACAGCTTCCGCTCGAGCGCTCGCCGGAGCCGATCGTTATCCTGCGGGTCGAACGCCTGCCCCTCGCGAGCCCGCCGAGAGACCCAGTTGGATACCTCCTGGCGGAAGTCGTCTTTCCGGTCAGCGGGGATATCGAGTTTCTCCTCGACGGCCCGCAGGAACGTCTCGTCTGGTTCCTGCTCGCGACCGGTCAACTCGTCTTCGACAGTGTTGTTGTCGATATACGCCATCACGTGGTCCATGTACTTCTCGCCCTGGCGGCGAATCTCGTCGACATCGTACGCCAGCGCATGTCGGACATCTTCGATGGCCCGCTCACGATACTCTTCGCGGACGGTTTCGAGCAGTCGACCGTATTTATCGAGTTTCTCCTGGTCGATCGACCCGTGAGCCTCGAGATTCCGCTCGAAGTGGGTGAACACCGACAGCGGTGACAGGTACTCGCGGCCTCTGTGGGTGGCATCCATAATGGCCTCGGCGATTTCGTCGCCGATAAAGCGCGCAGAGACACCAGACATGCCCTCAGCGATATTCGCGACATCGGCAGCGTCCTCGCGGAGCTTTTTTACGTCAATTTCGTCAGTTTCGTCAATCTCGCCGCTGTATGCTTTCGATTTTTCCAGCAGGGAAACTGAACTGTCGGACGGCTCTTCGAGTCGAGTCAACACGCCGAACAGTCCTGCCATCTCCAGGGTGTGCGGTTCGACGTGAACGTCCGGCACGTCGGCGTTGTTCTGCATCTTCCGGTAGATGTTCGCCTCGTCGTCGTATTCCAGCACGTACGGGTAATCGATTCGTTTGGTCCGGTCGTTGAACGCCTCCATCTTCTCGTCGCCGGTCTTATCGCGGTACTCCGGCATGTTCGTCCGACCGACAATCACCTGATCAATGTCGATCCGCGGATTGTTTTTCGGTTTGATCGTCTGCTCTTGAGAGGCGTGCAAGAAGTCGTAGAGGAACTCTCGTTGGAGTTTCAGCAACTCTTCCCCGGAGAAGATTCCTCGATTCGCGTTACAGAAGGCGCCCGCGTAGTCGAACGCGCGCGGATCTGACTCACCGTACACTGCCAACTTCGAGTAATTGATATCACCGGTGAGTTCGGTTTCGTCTTGGTTTTTCTTATCCTTCGGCTCGAACGTCTCCACACACTGACGGCGGTTTTCGCTGGCCACCAGCCGAATCACCTCGACGTGATTGTTCAGGACAGCTTCGAGATCGTCGTCGTAATGCCCCAGCAGTTCCTCGATATAGAACTCGCTCGCAGGATCGAGATCCTGGTCGTTCTGGATCGTATATGGCGCCTCCAGCCGCTCGTTGAGGTCCTCAATCACGCCTTCACGCTGGCCGTGGGGTAACAACACGAGCGGGTCCTGATTCATCGGTGACCGAACAGTGTCGTCGGCAGGGTCTTGATCGTCGATGACCCGGCAGAGATCCGTCCACTGGAAGGTATACATGCGGCCGTCCTCCTGACGAGTGTAGTCTTCGAAGTACCGCCGGACCATCCAGTCGAAGTGTGACTTTCCTGACCCGACTGGACCGAGGAGAAGTTTGATCCGCTTTTCGGGCCCGAGTCGTCTGGCGCCGGATTTCACCTTGTTGACGAATTCGTGGATCGATTCGTGGACCTCTCGGCCGTAGAAGACGTTTTCTCCGTCGTGAAGAGGGTCTTCTGCGGCCAGTGCATACTCGACGACACCGGCGTCTTCGTCATACCGGGTCCCGTAGTGGTCGAACATGTCGGCCACGCGTTGGTGGGCGTTCCGGGCGATCCGCGGGTCCTCGTAAAGGCGTTCAAGATACCAATCGAAATCCTTCGCCTCACGAAGATCGCTTGGCACCGAATCACGATACCGCTGACTAAGTTCTGTAAGGGTTTGTCGTTCACTCATGCTATCACTAGGTGCGGGGTAGACGACCCGCTGAATACGGACTCGAACACACGCGGACAGTGTAGGAGACAGTCCCGTGTCATGTGTACACTCCTCATTCTCTACCGCGGATCATCACTGCCGGATGATGAATTTACGCCGGGTGTAGAGAGTTGATTACCCGATCGAAACCGGGATTCATTAATACAACATAGATTCACCGGTATAAATCTTGCCCGTATCTCTTCGGATCAGAGACGACAAATCGGGGGACGGACCCGCTATGTCATCGAATGACAAACGGTCTTTTAACTGCCCTCTCATCCACTCACGTTCTGGTCGGTGGATTCCTCTGGTTCTGGTTCCACAGTCTGTGATTGGCCCGACAGTGCGACACTCGAGTGTCCCCTGTAACATATCATACAGACAATGAAACGAGACAACGAAATATCGACGACCGTGACCGAGTTGGATTAGTGACTGTGGCAGAAACACGGCACGTACAATGTCACTCAACCCCCCCACGGGCTGGACGGTGTGGTCCAGTGAGGCTGACGGGCGATTGATACTCGCGTATCGACCTGATGTCTTTGACGCAGACACGTTTCCGGCGGCCTGTCTCCCTACAATCTATCTAACTAACGGGCTCGACACGCGACGGCCGGGTGCCGGACAGTATCACACTGACCAGTGGAAGGTCGTTCTCTGTCTCGAACCGGAGGTGCAAGTGAGTTCTGAAAGCTACGAGAGCCGTGACGCGGGGCTGGCTGGAGCGATGGATCTCGCGACCCGATTCGCTGGCGGTGAAATCGACTACCGGGAGGCCTATCAGCTGCCACGGGAGGCGTATCTCGACAAACTCGATGAATTGACCACAGACTGATTCGGCTCTCACCAGCGAGGACTCTCGCCATTCCATCTGCACGTGATTGCTGATTGACTTCCTCTCAGGAGTGGACTCACACACCTGCGGGTAGACGCGGCAGGACCCCAGTTCCGTGCGGTGAGTGGCGACGCCGGGTTACCCGAGTAAGACGAGTGCCACCCCTCCCACCGGGGACGGCTGACAATCGCCCCGCCAGTGTGACACAGGTGGCCTGACTACAGCTCCGCGTACTATCTCTCGGGGACTACCCAGTACGCGTATCCTCCCACGAAACCGTGGACGTCCGCGCTGTTTTCGCCGTGATCACCGATGTCTCTGGGTGAACTGACGGGTAGACAGCCAAACAATGCCTCTCTCGGCTCCACCACCCGACCACCCAACGCGTCTATGAACTACTACAGCCGTGGGGTTTCTCCTTGTTTCTGTAATCTTGCTCTGGAAGTGAAGTCGCTGAAGCTGGTGACAGGCCACTTCACAGTAGGAACAAGACCAAGATTCACGGCTTAGCCGTGGGTAACTGACGAAATCATGGGCGCTCTCCTTGAAACAGTGTAACAGCGGCGGATGTCGATTGCCCGGCTTCATCGGAATTTGTTTCACACAAGCCACATGCTCGGGGAAAGGTATCAAGACCTTCCGTCTTCGAAAATATACAATGTCAAAGGTAACGCTGGTCGGGGAACGACTTGCCGAGGAGGACAGGGAGTTCGTCTACCAGGGAGAAGCTCCTGGTTGTGAGGGCTGTCCATACCGTGATACCTGTCTGAATCTCTCCGAGGGAACCCGATACCGAATTGACGCCGTTCGTGACGATGCATCGCTACTTGAGTGTGCGGTTCATGATAAGGGTGTCCGTGCCGTCGAGGTCGAACCGGCCGCAGTTACCGCAAATGTCCCCTCACGAGTTGCGTATGCTGGAAGTAGTGTTTCGCTCGCTGGATCATGCCCGTACACGGAATGTCCGAGTCATGAGTACTGTGAACCTGCTGGGATGGGATTCGATAGCGAGCGTCAGATTACTGATGTGATCGGTGAACCCCCGCACGATTACTGCATGCTCGATCGAGACCTCACACTCGTGGAGATGACCCCTGAAGCCGAATGAGTCGTCACCCCCTCTGTTCGGGATCACACAAGACGGTTACCGACGGCTGTTACAGCGGTACGAGACAAAAGCCAGCGGCTTCACTCGTGGGATGAAGCCGACAACATGAAAATAGACACCGCTTCCTGCGTGCTTCCATCCGTTAATTTCCAAGGAAGTGCATGAATTCGGTTAGACATGCGATGTGCTGCTGGGGGGAACCTGCTCACGCTCAAGACGGCCACGGGTGGGTCTCAACACGACACTCACACGACTGAGCCCACCCAACAGCATGAAATTCGCCCACGACAACTCTTCACTGGCGGATGAAAATGAGGAGTCGGGCTGATGGCCCAGCCCGCTGCGCACGGTGCAGGACGCTCACGCATGCCACGCTCTTACAGAGAGCGGGCAACACCGAGAGGACACTCGACACACCGCACCCTCTCCACGAGGGCCGAAAGCGTTTATTGAACCCGCACGGTCACAGCCGCAGTCATCACCATGCTAGGTGACTGACGGAGGAATCCCACGCCTTCAGACGTGAGAGGAGGTCAACTGCGGAGATTCTCAGTTGAGTGATTCAGCGTACTCGTGATCTTCTTGCCGGGCCTCGGGTCGTCTTCCGTTCAGCGTAATCTGCCACCCCTCTAACACACCGGGATCTGTCAGCGCGTTCCTCAGTGTCTGTCTCATCTCAGGAGTGTCGACCCCGTAGTAATCGTCTGGGATACCGTGGAGGTATTTCAGTGCAGTCTCAAACAGACTGCACATCCCTGTCTCGTCGTTGAGATCAAAGTGTTTGTACGCGCCTGCCGCGACCTGCACCATCCCGTGAACAAAGGCACTTTCACTGCTCCCACGCCCGTACTTGTACCACTCTAATTCAAAACACGTCTCAGCAGCGTGGAACGCGTCAGAATTGTACAGACGAACCCCATGGATTACAGCGCGCCGAAGTGTTCCGTGTTTCCACCCATTCGATATCATCCTGTCTCGTCGCCAGCCGGCTGGATTGCCTGAAATCGGGGGGCCAACGTCCGGGTCTTGCGTG
>JAQCMZ010000017.1 GCA_028274825.1 Haloferacaceae archaeon | reverse complement strand
AATCAAGAGTGCAAATCCGGCCACGAGAGCGACCAACAGCCCGTCCCCAGTGATGAAGGAAACGAGTGCCAGCCCCATTATTTCTGGTTCAGTATTCGACGCCCTATCGAGAAGAAATCCCGCATTCAGGAAACAGGGATTCTCAGCGAGTTGGAGTGAAACAGCCGTTCAGTCGGAGTGCGTAATGACGGTATCAAATATGGATTCAATCTGTTAGTCTACTCACTGACGTTTCAGCGATTCTCGGCGGAGTGATGGTGCTTGCTGGGGGGTGATACTGTTTGCAGGCCAAGCAGGCGTTCTGTATAAGATGATAGCCGACGGTGTCGAAGAAGGGATGAATTCGGTCTCCATGGCACCTGCTCAGCCAGATACCCAGAGCCGGACCTCGTCAGAAGATGTCATGGAATCTTCGTCAGAAAATCCAATGGAAAGCGATTAAACAGACACAGAGCGGCTCTCAGCCGTCTAGGCCGTGTTGCGTGGCCGGGTTGTCCGTCGAGATCACTGCCATCGTTGACGACTTGTCTCACTTGTCGGAACTAAGCACGGCTTGAAACAATCACCGCCGTGCAAGGATGGCGAGTGACTCAGATAAAGCCACCCTAGTACTGTCACTATTACTCAGACACGCTGGAAGACTGTCTCACAGTACGTCAAAAGGGTGAGGAGGAATACCCTCCATACCTTCTCGCGTCCGTCCCAGGGGGCCCAGGAACAAGTAGTGTGCCAGCAGTCTTATTATTATCGCTAGACAGCGTGGCATTCTCTACCATTACGATCATCGCTGAGATGATTGGTAGGTCTCTGTGACACTGTTCGCAACTGTTGCCATGACGTCTGGGTATGTTCAACCAGTGGGGAGAGCACACCTGCGGAGAGTCGTTCAAGAGAGGCTCACGATGTTATGTTGACGACTTGTCTAATTAGTGGTTAATCTCAACCACAGGGGAGCCTTGAAACGCCTATAATCGGGGTTTTCAGGCAATCGGGGGAGTCTACATAACCTCAGTAGATAACGGTTTCTCATGACAAACCGCATCCATGACATTAGTTAGTATCATGTACTAACTTGAGACTGTCCGGCCTGTCGTCGCCACGGGGGACCTGATAAATTATTCCACCATCAGAATTTTTTATCACTCGCGACACCCGCCGGACTCGACCTTACCTAAAAGCAGGAGGGACACACAAGGCAATTTTCACATAAGGCGACCGTCGCCGACCGTGGCGAATTATGTTACCGGTAACAGAATTGGACACCTGCGTTACGAGAGACACTCTCGCTTTCGGTCGTTCGGCTCGCTCCGTGTTGCTCGGGAGTTCGCTTTGCTGGCTTCGCTTGTTTGCTTTCTCTCGCTTTTGATCTTGCTACGTCGCTTCGCTTTTTGCTTTCTCTCGGTTTGTTGCTGGCTTTTTGTCGCTTTGTGTTTCTTTCCTGGCTTTCGACTTTGCTTTGGAGCCAGCTGCGATGGCTTCTGGAGACTCAGGGGGTGGGGTCTGAGGTGAAGTACCTCGGGGGCATCCTTCGAGAATCGCCGATTCTCGTCATCACTCCTCGGTGATTTCCGTCCGACCCCTCACACTCGGCCTGTTCCGCCTGTAGATGCCCTGTTTCCAGTCACCGACGACACAGACGTTGTTCGTATCCGCGAGCAGGAGTGCGAGTTTGAACTGGATCTCACTGGAGTCCTGGAACTCGTCGATCATCACGTACTCGAACGCGACGTCGTCGCGGAGTCGGTGATCGTCACAGAGCAGCACGAACGCGAACAGTTGGAGGAAGCTGAAGTTGAGGTGGTTCCGACTGAGCGCGAACTGCAGGTACTCGTGATAGACGTCGTGGACGAAGTTCTTGAGGCCCCCTCGCTGTTCGTCAAACGCCAGTCGCGCGACGGCAGCAGGAACGTGCTTCTCACCACATCCGCCACGGATCTCGTCCTCCTCGGGCGCGTCTGGGAGGTAGCACTTGTCGTTCCCGTAGCCCCCGAGTTTCGAGCGAAGCTTCGACTGCTTGTTCCCGTCGTTCCGGGGGAGATTCAGCTCGTCGAAGATCTCTCGAAATGCGTCGAAGTCGCCGTCCAGATGCCGCTCGCCGTTCCGGTACCAGCCATCTGCCGTCGGGAAGACACCTTTCGCTGCGAGCTGATTAATCAAACCGAGGAGTTCGACTGGTTCCTCGACGGCGCGGAAGAAGTCGTCATACTCGGGATGATTGTCGCTGAATCGACGGATGAACTCGCGGAACTGCGCCTTCTCGACGTTTTCGTCTTCGAGGACACGTGTGAACCCCGTGATGCGGTCGTCGATGCCGAGGAGTGTCGGTGCCTCGAAGCCGTGTTCCGTGAGGATGTCGTGACAGAGGCTGTGGAACGTCTGGATCGGTGCGTCCGAGAGGTCGACTGCAGTGAGGTCGGTTCCTGAGAGAGTTGCATCTGTGAGATCGGCGCCCCGTAGGCTCACGCCCGAGAAGTCAGAATTGTCTAGAGACGCCCCCGAGAGGACATATGTCACTCGCGTCAGCCTCCAAGCGGATCTTCATCCCGACGCCGACTTCGTCGACATTGGCCCCGTCGGCGCTAACTTCAGAGACCAACCGCAGCAGGGGGGTTCTCCTGTTTGCAACTGCGGTCAACGCGCCTTCAGCGGACTAATCTCCTGGATCACAGACTTTTCTGCGGCGTCGTTTGCGACTGCTGACCTACCGTTGGGTTCACTCACAACCGGCTGGTCGGAGAGCTCGTCGTGTGATCATTAACACCGATGTCACTGTCATCGGCTAAGCTCTTCGAGAATTCTTTTTAGAATGTATACAAGGGGTGGGAGGAATTCCCCCGGCCCCTTTTTCGCACTCGTCCCACCTCCTGGAAAGCCGCCAATGATAATAAGATCATCGCTGGACTGCACCGACTATTCTCGCCTTCGCGAGCGACGGTACCAGCTCTCAGTTAGATAACGCACACCATACCCATCACCGTGGCGGCTGTCAGGTCAAGTGCGTGATACGGCACGGGTTTTGAGGTCCCGAGACAGACGATATCTCATCGTGTGAAAGACAACCGAACCGCGATAGCGATCAGTGACCCGCTACAGTCGACAGTATCATTCTCACTCCACAGCCCTAACCATCACACAATAATCAGTGATGGCTCCGTGTTTCAGGCTGAACAGATCTCGATCGTCGTTATGCCGTTGTTGACAGTCCGGTCAGCAATCTCAGGCGAATCGATATCGATCTCTTTCAGAGTGGTATACTCTGATTCTGAGACTGTTATTCGCAGCTGCCCGGCCTCAATAGTCGCATCCGCCGGCGTGTCAACGGTGACTTGCACTGTCTCGCTGTCATCTCGGCTCCGAACGGACACAACTGGCTCCTCATCGGCTTGATTATCTGGTGTCACGTCGGCAGTGTTCCGCTTACGCGAGTGGTCGAATCGCGTGTTCCGCCGCTTTGCCGCAGACTTCTTTGGTCGGTCGTTTGAATCTGTCCGGATATTTCGGACTTCAGAGTGCGTTTCAATGTCCAGGTCTTCTGAATCCATTCGCTCGAGTAGCTTCCGGATATCGTCAAATATCATGTACATTTATCCTAATACATCGGCGGCATATGAATCATCCGCCGTTTTTTAAATTCACCACACGCTCTAGTGCGAGACTCTCTGTTCACATCCCCGTCTTGTGTTCACTGAGAGTATCCCCTGAGCCGGGTGAGAACCCCGCTCACTATCCATCGTATCGGCACTGAACGAGTCCACGGCCCAGAAGGCACATTCGCACGGACACGGATTTATTTTTGAGTGAGCTTGCCTATATCTGTCATATCCCGTTCAAACACCAATGAGCACAACCGAGACCAGAATCATACAGCGAAGATGAAACCCTCGATCAAAACATACAGTTGTGAGCTAACGGCACTCATCGTCGGGATGGCGTCGATCGTGGGGATTGTCGCTGCGAATGCAATCCGGCAGGGACCGATGCCAGGGCCTAGTGAACTGGTGACGATGTGTTGATTCACTCTTGCTCAAGCCTCTG
Source organism: Haloferacaceae archaeon (assembly GCA_028274825.1). GTDB lineage: Archaea > Halobacteriota > Halobacteria > Halobacteriales > Haloferacaceae > J07HR59. The sequence continues at coordinate 3,527 of JAQCMZ010000017.1, read as the reverse complement.
TCTGGATATTTCGAACCGTTCACGCCCGGTCACAATAACGCATGAGTGGGTCTCGTTTGCAGCAATGACCCGGATCAGACAACATGCCGTATCCTGCGAGCAGCATGACCCCAGGTGATTCCCGTGGCACACTGACTTTCCGTTTCAGCGAGCGCATCTATCAACTGCAATCCGTGTTTCGTGGCGACGCTGTCTGCGGCTCGGTTCCGTCTCTCGCAGTCGGCGTTGCAACTGTCTTTTCGGATTCATTCCAAGCTATATGCTTCCTGAACTGTTACGGAATATCACGATGGCATACAGCGATCAGCTACTGGACGAGGGGACTGAGATCTGGCAAGCGCAAAAAGAGCACCCCTTCGTGCAGGAGCTTGCGGAGGGCACACTTGATCAGGAGGCATTTTGTCACTGGATCAAGCAGGACTACCGGTATCTGCTCGATTATGCCCGACTCTTTGCACTCGCGGGGGCGAAAGCACGGGACGAGACGACGATGACTGAGTTATTACACATTGCACACAGCACTCTCAGTAACGAGATGGATCTTCATCGCGAGTTCGCCAGTGAGTACGGTATCCCGCAGGCAGAACTGGAACGTGTTCAGAAGGCACCGACCTGCGAAGCATATACTAATTTCCTGATTCGGACGGCATACGAGGGGTCGATTGCAGAAATCAGTGCAGCACTGTACCCATGTGGACAAGTCTTTCTCGACGTCGGCGAACACGCGGCGGAACTCGCTACCGAAGAGCACCGATATACTCCGTGGATCGAGATGTACACCAGCGACGAGTTCTGCGACGTCGTCGGGTTGATGCGGGAATTTGTCGACCAATGCGGAAAGCAGTATCCAGGCGCACACGACGCAATGCGTGACGCATTCATGACCAGCGCTCGACTCGAGGGCCAGTTTTGGGAGATGGCCTACACTCAGGAAGGATGGGGGCTCTGAGGACAGTCGCCACGACTTCTCACGCGAAGCCACTATCAGACACTCTCGTCGGTGACAATTAGAGGGCGAGTAAATCGTGTCTATTAACACTCAACCCGAGCCAGGAGTGGAGACTGTGTTGCCAGACAGTGGCGCGTGTCAACGGGTGGTTCTGCTGTGAGAACGGATTTGTTTTGCCTCTCATAGAGCAATTGTCTTGCCGGTGGGTATCCCGAAGATGGATATGTCCGATTATCGTCCGATTCCTGAGGCTGACGAGGATACCTTCCGTGAGTTGGTCCACTACGCCTTCTCTCTCGAGGACGGACCCTTCGACGACACCGCATCAGATCCTGAGCCCACTATCGGGGATCGCCGTGGGCTGTACGATGGCAATCTATCGGCCGTCTGCCGGCACTATCATCTCCCGGTTGAGTTGCGTGCGAGCGTGATCGAGGCTGGTGGAATCGGGGCCGTTGCGTCTGATCCCGGCCAGCGGCGTGAAGGGCACGTGCAGGAGCTACTCGCGGCGTCACTGACAGAGTATCGTGACCGCGACTGGCGACTCGCATTTCTCTGGCCGTTTGACGTGGGGTTTTACGCTAACATGGGATGGGCAACCGCGTCGAAACTCGCGACATGGGAGATTTCTCCCGCCGATCTCGACGGGATGGCCGCCGTTGATGCTGGAACCGGCCGGTTCGAGCGACTCCATGCTGACGACTGGCACCGACTCGAGCCGGTTCAACGTGCAGATCACGACACAGCCCTCGCAGTGAGACGAGACGAGGGTTGGTGGCGCGAGTTCGTGTTCGACCGCTACGACAAGACGCCGTACGTGTACGGGTGGATCGTCGATGATGATGTGCGAGGATACCTCGTGTATACGGTTCAGAGTGGGGACGACGGGCGGACGCTGGTCGTTCGCGAGCAGGCTGCACTCGACACGGCTGCCCGCCGTCAGTTGTTTCGATTCTGTCGCGATCACGATTCACAGGTGAACCAGATCAGGTTCTCCACGCCCGCTGAGGCGGTCACAGGCGATGGCTTCGACCCACATCTGTATCTTGACGACCCTGGGGCGTGTGATGCAACCGTGACCGCTGGTGCCATGGTCCGGTTGGTCGACGTCAAGACAGATCTCCCCGAGATTGGCGATTCAACAGCCACCACCGCGCGGTTCGATCTCATCGTCTCTGACCCCCTGGCAGACTGGAACGACGGTCGGTTCCAGGTGACGGTCGGTGATGATGGGATTGAGCACAGTATCCGAGCCAGCAGTGCGTCTCAGAGTGAGACGGTCCCGACCGCGAAACTCGGTATTGGTTTGCTCTCACAGGTCGCTATCGGTGCGCAGTCTGCAAATAAGTTGGCTCACACCGGACAGATCACGGGCGACAACAAGGCGATTGACGCGCTTGATGATTGCTTCCAGCCTACGCAGCCGATGATGCGAGAGAGCTTTTAATCCGATCGCTTACCCATGAGTCAAACAACTCAAAGATACCGAACGACCCGTGTCCATTCAGCCACACTTACTCAATAGCTGTCTTTGCTTGCCGTATAGTGGAACTGTTCAGTCGCTGAACAGACGTAACAGACAAAACTCGCGCCTGAAAACTCGTCACCAGCGAACGGGATCAGCTCGCATGAAAGCGACCCGCATTCTGGGCATTCCTGGCGATTCCCATCGACATCGATGATGCGATCATCAGCAAACTTGTGTTTTTGTTGGCTCATGCGCCAGCTATGATGATCATCGGATAGGGGGCTGCGAGTAGTCCCATCAGCTGACGATTCTGATAGCGTCGAGACTAATCGTCATCATTCTTGAGACGGTCGGCAGTATGCCAATCGCCACACAAATTATCACCCCTTTGGATCAAAACGGTTCTGTTGAACTCCCATTCTTCAGACATAAACAAAGCTGAACGCTCTTGTGTAGCACAGTGTTGGTGAAGAGCTGTCTTGCGATTCGTTGGCTACTGAAAATCAGGTGTGACTGAGTCAACCCGAGATCGTCACCGGTTGACCGTGGGATTCTACCACCCTACCACGGGTTCCGTCAATAGTACCAACAATCTGCTTCCCAAGAGCGAAGCTGAAATAGCCGGTTACTGAACAGTGAGACGTGGGCACTCATATACACAGGCATCTTGACATCCTCCTCCGCGTAACCGCGTCGTCACGCTGCGCGTGACTGCCCGCCAGACGCAGTCTGGCGACGGAGGAATCCTGAGTGGTGGAGATTGCAGGGTGACAGTCTCACCGAGCATCCAGTCGGTGAGAATCCGTCGGGATGCTCGTGATCTGGGGTGGATGGGAGGGACTGCTGGAAGTGGCCACCCCGGGACTCCTCTCCTCGGCTGTGTTCGGACTCTCCGTGTTGTGTTTGTCGCCAGAAATCGGCGATTTCTGGCTGCTCCCCAGAGTCCGGAGGACTCTGGTGATGCCACGGGGGGTCCGGGAGACTTCGACAGACTCGGAGTGACTTGTTGTGCGTACAGCAGTCAACTCCGCACCGACTCTGTGAAAATCAGGCGGTTATTGACTGGGTCCGATTATTGGGTGGTTGCTTGGGGCGGGCAGGCCGCCATCG
>JAQCMZ010000016.1 GCA_028274825.1 Haloferacaceae archaeon | reverse complement strand
CCAACGCAGTCTTCATTGACATCCACGCCGATAACCGTCTTGGCGTGTTCCTTATCAGCGACTTCGGCAGTCTCGTGCGTGACGGTGACGTGAAGTTCGTGACGGTCACGTTTCCGCACGACTTCTGCGGTTCCGACACGTCAGTCATCGTCCGTCAATGCGGTTGTCACACGCTCAAGGTAGTGTGAGCTACTCTTGAGTGTTCCACGAACGAAGTTCCGCTTCAGCGCAGTCACACGGAACGAGACACTTTTTGACTCTTCGTCTACGGAGAGTTGGTACCCCTCGCCTCGCCGTGATTCATCCGAAGCGGAACCGATTCGTCGTGGTTGTGGCGAGGATGTCCGTAGTCGTCTTCGTCGTAGTAGCGTTCAACTGCATCTGTTGCTTTGTCGAAGAGTCTCTGAGTGGTGTTTTGGACATGGTTCGATCGTTCGAGTACCTCATTTTCGATGGTTTCCCAATCGTATTCTTGGTGATCTAGTCGGAAGATTTCGTTGACGACTCGGCGGGCTTCAAGCTGTCCAGTATCTCGCAGTTGCTGACCACCCTCGTGGATGTCTACTTGGAACACCAGAGTGCCTGTCAGCGATTTCTGCACAGATGCTGGTTAGAAACTAGGGGTTCTAAATGCGTGAATTTGTGGTACGTCAGGCGTGGTGACGGGCTTCACCCTCGGGGTCAAGCCCCGAGGCACTCGCCCTGCTCAGCCTGTAGATTCCCGGTCAGTCCCAGAACGACTGTGTCCGGGCATACTGACGCTCTTGATCGAGAATATCTCTGTAGAATTTGTCTTCATCCTCGCGGAGTTTCCCGATGATTCTCGCGGCGTTGTGCGGGCCGACTCCTCTAGCAGCCATCGCGATAACTGCCTGTTTGCCGTGACTCTGCACCAGGTGTGCTGACCGGTAGGCCCGCTCGGTGAGTCGCTGTTGTTCGTCGTCTTTCGATGCTGACCGAACGGCTGAGACGGTCTCGTCATCCCACGGGTTGAGCGTCGCGATACGGGTGGACCCGCAGTCGGGACACTCCGGGTGGTCTCGAACGCGGCGGACTTTGGTGTGTTTTTCCCACTCGTGACAGTGGCAACATAGCAGTATCACGCGATCGCCCTGGATCCGATCTCTGATAGTGTTGAGGACGCTGGCGTCGGCATTTTCAGGGACGAGAAACTCCTGTCCTCCCGACCGACCACCGCTGCCCAGAGGGGTGCGGTCGCGAGCAGCCTCGAGGCCCACCTCTCCACGCTGAATCGCCTCGAGCAGGCTGGTCGAGCCCCCGATATCCAGGTCAGTGTGAAATATCTCACGGACGGCCTCATCGTAGATCGGCGTGTCTTCGAGCGCGGCTAACAGTCGATTAGCGCCGAAACGGCCGTCTCCTTGATAGCGTTTGAGCGCGCCAAAGGTTGCTGCCACGTGTGTCAGCGTGAACTTGACCGACTCGGAGTTTTTCACCGCCAACTCCAGATATGCCTCCAGATGGGTCGGGTCGGTGTCTTCGAGAAGACTCATGAACTCCCCGGGCAAGACCCCAGACGGGACTTCAAACTCGATACGATACGGATCGACATCCATCCCAACCGACGACCCGGTTTGCTGGCCGATCAGTGCCGACAGCACCCGGCCGAGTGTCTCGTTTATTTCGTGTCCACGGGCGACGTTCACCACGACCGTCTGGCCACGACCTTCCACGACGATCCGTTCGTCGGTCGGGACAGGAAATCCGGATTCGGCGTGACGCTCGATTGGCTCGATCCCCGAGGCGATTGTTCGCGGATCAGCCGGATACCGGGCCGCCAACTCCTCGCCGACTGCCTCTCGCGAGGCGCCATCGGTGAACCTCATCTGGGCGATTCGGCGCAGTTCGCCCACCTCACACGCTATCCTTTCAGGGACGGGTATTTCCGAGCCGATCCAGGAGGGTACTTCACCACCAGGATCATCGATCGGGGTAACATCGACGCGGGCCTCTTGCTCGTCAATCTCGGTGATGCGCCACATCTCTCCCCGCTGGATGAACACTTCTCCCGGCTCGGCGAAGTTGATCACGAACCGCTCGTCGAGACTGCCGACCGTCCGCCGCGCGGATAGGTCCCGCACGTCGTAGGTCTCTTCATCGGGGATCATCGAGAGATTCTCATAAAAATACTGCCAGGTCCCCCCGGTTTTCTCGATCCGGTCGGCATCTTCCACGAGCCACACCAGCCGATTATCGGCGATTTCTCGGACGATCTCCTGAAACTCTCCCTCTGAGAGTTGTCGGAACGGATACGCGTCCGTGATAATCTGATAGGCACGTCTGGCGTGGATTTCCTCGAGATCCATCACGAGACCGACGATCTGATTGGCAACCACGTCCAGACTCCCATGATGGATGGCGGCTGGTTCGACAATCCCTTCACGGGCCCGCCGGGCGATTGCGAGTGCTTCTAAGGTGTCGTCTGGGTCGCTCGTGATGACGGTCCCGCGCGAGACCTGATCACTACGGTGGCCGGCTCGGCCGACCCGTTGGAGTAATCGCGCCACCTCACGCGGTGACCCGTACTGGACGACGTGGTCGATTCGTCCGACATCGATCCCCAACTCCATCGATGAGGTGCACACCAACGCGTCCAGGTCACCGGATTTGAACCGGTCCTCGACGTCGATTCTCACTTCTTTGGATAACGAGCCGTGATGGACTTCGATAGGCTCATCCAGTGTTTTGAATCGAGAGCCGAGTGCCTCGGCCGTTTGGCGTGTGTTGACGAACACGAGTGTGGAGTCATTGTGCTGGATAATCTCCCGAATCGAGCGGACGTGGCTAGCTATCTCTTCGGTAGTCGCGAGTTCGCCCGAGAGTCGCGCGTCAGCGGCGGTGATTTCAGGCCGTCGCACATCGAACGAGACTCGAGTTCCCACCGATACCTCGACAATCTCACAGCGACGGTCAGCTTCTCTGTCAGGATTCCGTCGGCCAGTGCCCACGAGAAATCGCCCCACCTCCTCTGGGTCACCGACAGTCGCCGACAGGCCGATCCGCTGGAATGGGCCCGAGAGGAGACGGAGCCGTTCTAATCCGACCGTCAGTTGTGCCCCGCGTTTCGAGGCTGCCAACTCGTGTACTTCGTCAATCACGACGTGTTCGATATCCTCTAATGCCGCTCGCATCCGAGAGCCCGTCAGAATCGCCTGTAAACTCTCGGGAGTCGTGATCATCACGTCCGGCGGGTCCTTCGCCTGCTGACTCCGCTCGTACTGTGAGGTATCGCCGTGTCTAACCGCAATCTCAAGATCGAGTGTCTCACCCCACCATTCTAGTCTGTCAAGCATATCCCGATTGAGCGCTCGAAGTGGCGTAATATACAATACCGACAGACCGTCTTTACACTCAGCGTCTCTCTGGTGGACCGCATCAAAGACGGGTAACATGGCCGTTTCTGTCTTTCCTGTCCCCGTGGGAGCTAACACGAGAGCGTTCTTCCCGGCCGCGAGCGGCGGGATTGCTCGCCGCTGTGGCTCGGTTGGCGCATCAAACCCCCTGTCGGAAAGCGCCCCACGCACCGCCGATCCGAGAACAGTGAACGCATCCATTCCAGCCGCAGAATCCATCTACGCCGAGTAAGGTCAGTGGTAACTAACAACTGTCGGTCTCACCGCTGCGACTCCCGTGACAGCCCCTCTCGCCATCTTCATAAAAAACGTGTTCGCCGCCCGAAACTCGCGTGTCACCCACTACCGAGACAATCTCCGGGGTATGCCAGTGGACTCCTAATATCGGGTGAGTGTGCTGGATTGGTGATACACAATCTGCTCGAAGAAAATCGAGACACCTCCGGGCGACACACGCGATCGTGTTCTCGTTCGGGCCACTGCTGGTGTGTGACTGAGGGCCATAATTGAGTTGTCCGATATGGACATATTATCGCCACAAACTGACAGATTGTACACTCACACAATCATCTCATCAGTTTTTACCTGATTGTTTGTCTTAAACTTGGGGAACAAGTATAAATGTCAGTGGACTCATTATCATGTAATGAGACCTAGTGCAGACGTAGAGACCGGCGAACTTTTTGAGTGTCCGGAATGTGGTTCGAGAATACGAGCCCCGGAGAATCGAATCTGTGAAGATTGCGACAACACCGAGTTGCGAAACTTAGCGGTGGAGAGAGATCTCTGAGAGCGGAGGTATCAGCGCTGGTCGGGAGGATAATGCTGTGTAGACGGTATCTTCACGGTCGCCTCGGACTCTGAGTCCAACTCCGCAGACATCGTTGCGAGCTGTCAGACCCACGGCGAGACTATACCTGTCGGAACGGTCCCAGACGTGTGCCGTCCATGAGATACGAGTCTGCCGTGTCGAGAGCGCCCGGAAGATACGGTGAAAGAAAGTCTCCTCCATCGATATTCAGCTTAGTGCCTCCGGACCGCTCGTTGAACGCCGGGAACAGTATCAATTCTGGGTGTCTCCATTCGATATCCTCGAGTGAGACATCTTCAGCGAACCCTGCCATCTCGAGCGAGCCTCGAAGCCAGGCACGCTCCGTCCGGGTACCGCCCACCGTGTCGGAGAGTTGGACTTGAGGATGTTCATGCCCGGCACAGAGAGTGTCAGCCGCTAACACCTCCGCACGCGGCCATGTGTGGCCGTGGGCAAAGCCGATATTGCCGATTCGACAGCCGCCTGCTGGCCGGACATCCAATTGGTCAGCGAACTCTGTTGCGACGCCCGGATCGTGGTTTCCTTGCACGAGTGTCATCGGAACACGAGCAGTCACGTCCTCGATTAACATCTCTAATTCATCCAGTTCTTCGCCTTCTGGGGCCGCGATTCTGTGAGCCAGATCCCCGAGTACAATCACCCGATCGGCGTCTGTCTGTGAGAGCAGACTTATCAGTCGGTCACGCCGTCGTTGTGCGCCGGAGTCGAGTTCGACGCCACGCTCGTAACGGAGTGCGTATTCGAGCCCGGCATGATAGTCAGCCACAATCAGCGCCCGCTCGCCAGGAAGAGAGGCGATTGCGGCAGGAGCGCCCGGGATGGGTTCGATATCGGGCATCGAGGCGTGTCAGATCGGTTTCAACGTGTCCTCTCCCGACTCGTAACACTTCCCGCTCATGAGGGCATCTTCGATTGCTTCCTCAATCGGTCCCGAATCAGCGCCGTATCGATCGGCGGCTGCCGAGATGATATCCTCACGTGAGGCACCCCCACCTGTATCAAACTCAGACATCAGTTCTACGACCGCGTCCTCCAGGTCGCCATCGTCGAGGTTCTGCTCAGACGAATACGAGTCCGTGTCCGTGTCAGTGTCAGTGCTATCTTTCTGTGAATCGCCGTTTGTGGGGCTTTCGGAAGGAGTCGTGTCTAGACTTGATTCTTCGGGGTCTCTGCCACTCGCGGTGGTCGCGTCAGGCTGATCGTCTGATGACTCCCGATCTGTGGTCTCCGAGGCCGCAGAAGAGTCAGCGGGGTCTGTCACGGTCTCGCTGGGCGTCTCACCACTATGTTGAGCAGAGCTGGCTTCACTCTCAGATTGTTCCGCGAGTTCCTCTGGTCCCGGCACGTCAATTCCCGCCTCGCCAGCGTCGTCGACCTCAGTCCCGGTGGAAAAGCCGGTGTCAAATTCCTCTTCAATCTCCTGGCGCTCCGCTTCGTCAAGATCGTACATCTCCCCGTCAACCTCTGAGGCAGTGTCGACTCCGGTATCGCTGTCGTTCAGGTCTGCTCTATCAGTCGGAGACGGCGACACAGCCGCTGAGTTCGGATCGAATCCAGTGGACTCGGAGTCGGGATCCGAATCTGCTCCGAACATCTCATCGTCGAAATCGCCGAGACCCGACTCGTCGTCGAATGCACCTAATTCGCCGTCACCACTTTCTGTCTCTCCGGTCGCCTCATCGGCAGTGTCATCGGCTGACTCCGAGCGTAATTCCGGCACGGACTCATCAATTGGTGTTTCGCTCGGGATATCGGGAGACGACTTGTCTGTCGATTCTCCCGGAGAGTCCTGAGTAGAGACCGCTGAACTCTCGCCGGCATCATGTGGTTTTGCCCCGGGAGCAGCCGCAACTTCTGTCGATGGCTCTGAGTCCGACTCTAAAGACGACAACTCCGCCTCGCCGGTCGCCATTTCGGTGTCACTCCCTGTTGCGCCGGCATCGGCAGCCATCTTACTTTCTCCGGCAGTGTCTCCCGACGTGCCGGTATCGGCCTCTGGCGCGTGCATGCGATCGATCGCGCCCGTATCCACGGTGACATCAGTAGCCGGTAACGGGCCGATGTTCACCTCCTCTACGTCGTCGGGGGCAATGTCTAGCGGGCGGACTTCTGCGCGCTCTCCGGCCACAGTCTCGAGCGCGTCCACGGCAAGACGCCGGATTGCTTCCACGTACGCCGAAGTAGTGTCGTACTCGTTCAGCGCCCGGGGGATCCCGTCGGCGAGATGCGCCGGTGCCCCGCCCGCAGCTAACGCGGTCCGGAGATCGTCGCCGCCGAGATCAGATTCCAGAGCCTGTTCAAACACAGCCAGCCGGGTAAGTGTCGTCTCAGCGGCGCCGACAATCCATCTGTCACGCGTTTCCCCGTCAACTTCGTTGACACTTTCGGGGCGCACAGACGAGTAGATTCGGTCGGCATCAGCAGGTTCAAAAGTACGGGCCTTCCCGGTCAGTCCGACGAACGTGGGCGGATCGGCACGGTCGAGAAACGCCCGTTCGTCGGGCTGGTACTGCCCTGCGTACGTCACGAACGCTCCAGAGGGGTCAACGATGCGCGCACGGAGCATATTCTCGTTTACCGATTCGACTTCGGTGAGTACAGCCACGGTAAACAGCCGGTTGATTCGGGCACCGGTAGGTGTCACCACATAGTTTGGAGCGCGTTCTTCGTTCCCCTCCGAGTATGAGAGCTCAACGTCGTCGAATTCTGCCGCGAACAGCCGGTGTGCGACTTCCCGGCGACCGGGTTCACTCATCGGTGTTCACCCCCTGATGGGAGTTGATTGATGTCCCGCCATCG
>JAQCMZ010000014.1 GCA_028274825.1 Haloferacaceae archaeon | reverse complement strand
TACCGCTATGCTCGGCCAGCACCCGCACGAGTGCTCGCTCAGAGTCAGATAGCCCCCGCAGCGAGCGGGACAGGTGAACGTGTTTCGACTTCTGATAGGCTTCATCGATATCTTCTTGTTCAATCTCTTTTGACGCACGCATCTCGGCGCTGAGCCCAGCCCGACGGAGCAGATCGATACCGACCCGAAGATCTCCGCTGTCTCCGGTGAGATCGGCGACTTGCTCGAGTTCAGGGCGATCAATCACCCCGCTGTGGAACCCTCGTTTGGCGCGCTCGCTGAGGATCTCGTATATCTCAGTGGTATCATACATCGGAAAGTACACTTCGTCAGGGCGGAATACAGATTGCACTCGAGAGTCGAGCCGTTCGATCACCTCGAGTGAGAGATCCGAAGAGACGACGATTACGCCGATTCGGGCTCCAGAGTAGGCCTCGTGGGCACGCAACAACGAGTACAGTGCATCGCTGGCCTCGTTTTCATAAAACAGGTAATTGATATCATCCAGCGCAACCACCAGCACCTCGTCTTCCTCGACGAGGTGATCAGTTATCTGACTGAACAGCTTTTTGAACGAGACCCCCGACGACGGCGGCTCGTAGTCAAAGATACCCTCGAACAGCCGCGAGAACACGGCGTATCGGGTAGAGTCAACCTGACAGTTGACGTGGACGGTTCGAACGTCTGTTTGGGCTCGCAGTTCGCTGAACAGCTTTTGAACGGCGGTGGTCTTTCCCGTCCCCGGAGGCCCGCGGACAACTGTGTTGAGCGGACGAGACCCTCGAACAGCCGGTCGAAGTGCGTACTTCAGCCCATCTAGTTGGCTTTCCCTATGTTTGAACGTTTCTGGGACGTGATCGATCTCGAAGACGTGCTCATCGCGAAACACTGATTCGTCCCACGAAAGCATCCCGTCTTCGGGGTCGCCCGTCATATTTGAAATTGGGATTCCCTGCACACTTAATGGTTCCCCGGATCCACAGTGAAAGTGAAATATGGGCGGAAATACGATGAATCGCCGGAAATCCAGGTTTGAGTCTCTACTATCATGCAGCTTGAGTGTGACCAAAGAGGTTCCCCTGGTGTGTCTGACCATTAGATGTCACCGACATCGAGAAACCAACGGACCAATCGCGGTCTCACAGAGTGATAAGGCGGATGCCCACGGCTGCAGTGATAGATACGTTGGGTATTCTGGGTGGCAGAGACACCAGAGAGACGCGTTCTTGGGCTGTCTACTCGTCTCAGTTCACCGAGACATCTCGGTATCACTACAGCCGTTGGTAGTTGACTCGTGGTGGTCTACTTCGGGTTGTTCGAGAACGTGAACGAATCTCGTTAACGATCGATGAACGCGACGAGAAAAGACTGCGTCGAGTTGCCATCCGGCGGCGGCGGCAGCTGTCTCCCAGCGACGGTCGGCGATTACTACCGCTCGCTGAGCGACTCGACGCGCCTCGCGGAGTGCGCCGCTGACGAGGTTTTCGAGATCGTGGCGGGCAATCTTTGATTGGCGACCGTAGGGTACGTCCACAGCCAGCGCATCAATCCCGCCGTTCCGGAACGGGAGTGCGGTTGCATCGCCTCGAATCACCGGTCCCGTGTCTGGCAAGAACGCAGCAGCGTTTGTCTGTGTGCCAGTGACCATCTTCTGCTGTGCGTCTATCCCGATGATGTCTGCTCCGACACGGCCTGCCTCGATGAGCAGTCCGCCGGTTCCGCACATGGGGTCGACAAATACCGCTCCGGGCTTGGCCCCCGCGAGGTTGGCGTATGCACGGGCATCAATCGAGGCCATACTTCCTGGCTGAAAGAACGGCCGGTTAGTCGGCTCTGGCGCGAAATCTCGGCGGCTCTCGGCTGTGACCCACCCGATGGTCGCGACAGATTTGTCCCTCCCGTCTGCGCCAGCGACTGCGTCGTGATGTGGGACAGATCCTTCAGTAAACACCGCTCTGAGGGTGTTATCCGGCTCATCAAGATCGACGGTGAATCCCTGGTCGGTGAGAACACTCCCGAGTTCTCGCTCTGCACGAGCGGTGCTAATGCCGCTGGACCCGCGCACGTCGCGGGCACGGACAGCTACCGTTCCGGTCCGGTCCAGTGGTGCGGCCTGAAGAGCCGTGACTGCCGCTTTGACAGTCGCATCTGCGTGCCCGACCAGTTCGTGCGCGCTACGGGTGTAGGCTAACCGGCCAATATCTCCGAGTGATTCAGCGCGGGCAACCCCTGGGGCCAGCAGTTCGACATCTGTCGCGGCCGTGGCCGCCTCTGCGACCGCGAAGAGATCCTCCTCGCCTACCAACTCCAGACAATACACGGTCGGATGTTCTCCTGTCGACACAAGAGCGTGCCGACTATGGGGGCCCTCGCGGTCACTACAGGTCACTGCAAAGTCGAACCGCTTTCGCCGTTGTTGAAACCACCTAAAGCGAGTGTCTGCCGTCCGCGCGGAACGGATTCGTTTCACGGGCTGTCCCGAACACGGCAACGATCTGGTCAACTACTAAGATCCGTGGCTCAGTTCACGATGATGGCCGTTGGATATCAGCCACTGGTTTATATACCTCACCCGTCGCTGCGTGTCCCGGTGGGATGGCTCCTGACGGTCGGATCTGAACGCGCGGAACCGACCGACGGGTCAGTATCACTCTAACTGAACTATCGCATCGGAATGATGTCTGACCGTGACTAAGCTTTTTAACTTTTAGCCATGATATTTTAAATGTTGATGACCGACCCGAAGCATACGATTAACATCGAGAATGTCGTCGCCTCGACAGGGATCGGCCAAGAACTCGATTTACAGAGCGTGGCCATGGACCTGGAGGGAGCCGATTACGATCCTGAGCAGTTCCCGGGTCTGGTCTACCGGACACAGAACCCGAAATCTGCGGCACTCATTTTCCGGTCCGGTAAAATCGTTTGTACTGGGGCAAAGTCAACGAACGATGTCCACGACAGTTTAGAGATAGTGTTCAAGAAGCTGCGTGATCTTCGCATCCCCGTCGAAGACAGCCCGGATATCACGGTGCAGAATATCGTCACGAGCGCCGATCTCGAGGAAGATCTCAACCTCAACGCCATCGCAATCGGGCTCGGCTTGGAGAATATCGAGTACGAACCTGAGCAGTTTCCGGGCCTCGTGTATCGGCTGGAGAGCCCTGATGTCGTTGCGCTGCTTTTTGGCTCCGGAAAACTCGTTATCACAGGCGGCAAAGAGCCGTCAGACGCACATGAGGCTGTCGACGTCATCACCGGTCGCCTCGACGAGCTTGGCCTGTTAGCGTGACTGTCTCGCCCGTTACGAGCGGCTGACGTTGTATCGATGAAAGAACCCACCGCTACTGTCTTGTCATGACAGTGCCAGGACATCAAGACTCCCGAGTCTGTCCTTGACGGGCACCACTGTCGTGGATCTGTGTTCTATCGTCTATAACAGAAACAGCGCGAGTCCCACGAGCCACCGTGCGCAGGATAGTTTACCCTCGCCCTGCTCTGGCGTTGCAATATCTTTCCGTGGTGGCTCACGACTCGTGTCCAGACGACAAACCCATGTTGTTTATCTACACCGTCACAAACAGCCGTTCGTGAATATGCAGACTGCCGGCAGCCCGGTGAGCCTCATCCCGGCCCAGACCGACGCCAGCCCCGTGGCCATCGTGGGGACGCTCGTGCTGTTTGCTGTGTTCATCTCGGTCACTGCTCATCTTGCAGCCCGGAACGTCTTCGGCAGCGTCTCGATACGACGTGCCCCCGCCGTGGGGGTTGGGCCGGCGACCGTCGCCGTCGCTGGCACTGCGCTGGGAATCCCAGCAGTTGTCACACTCCCGACTGCCGTGGCCTTGGATTGGCTCGGTATTTATTTTAGCTATGACGGCACCCGTGGACTCGCCGCCTATATCACTATCATCCATTTTGTCATCTCTATTCTCATCGGGACGATCTTCGTTGGAGTCGCGGTCATCCTGGCCAGTCGTCCGGGTTAGCAGACTCACTGCCGTATTTCACTCCTCCGAGTCCATCCTCACGAAGCACACGCTCGGAAGCCTTGATGTCAACTTGGCCAAGTTGACGAGATGAGACCTTCCGCTTCAGCGGAGTTACACCGGAGCACGGTGAACTCCACTGGCGAGAGCCGTCAGCAGAACTCTGGGATTGCTGGTTGTCTGCCAGACGCAGTCTGGCGACATGAGATGACTCCGACATCGGTCATCCAGCTCAACCTCTCCTGTGCGACAAACAGGCGATAAGCTGGGGCGGGACGGGGACCCCGTTCACGCTCACGGTGGCTACGAGTGGGTCTCACTTCAGCGCAGACACCATCACAGCCCACCTAGCAGTAGAAAATACTGCCCGCATCGATTCCACTCTGATGGCTGAAATCTGATAGTCGAAGAGAAGAGAAGAGAAGAGAAGAGAAGAGAAGAGAAGAGAGGAGACTGCTGGCCTGGCCCGCTGTGCACGGTGTTGGACGTCCGTTCGACGAGCGCCACTCCAACCCGGAAGACAACAGCCAGCGGAGACGCACCAACGCCACATCTCACGAGAAGTCGACACTGCATCAGCGACCCCGCACGGCTACGGCTGGGGGAGCCAGTTAGGTGGGCTCTACACAACCGAATCTCACGACTGTAGTACCTCGTGAACGGTATTGAACAACTAGTGTGGTTTGACTTCCTCCACACGACTGAAGTCGTGGGATTCCCACGGTGCTGCGCCGCTTGGGGTGGGATAGTGTGGCTTGCGACCGACAGTGCTGGCTGAGCCACACAGCCGTTCCATCCTCTCCGGCAATGGGTGCTGAGTGGTTCTGCCCTGCTGATTCGGAGTTCCCGTTGTTTTCGGTCGGCAACTCGCAGTCACTGCCAGATGAAAATACATTCGTGGGTTCTGTCGAATATCCAGCCAAGTCGGTGAGTGTGGAGGGATTCACAGTTGTCGGGGTCATCCCACGAGTACAGTCGTGGGCTTTCAGCTTGATACCACTGTAATACTCCAATAGCGTCTCTAAGCCACAGTTGTGAGTTGAGCTGTTCAGTAAGTTTCCCGGAGTAACATACTCGTGGGAAGACCTCAACACCACCAGCCCCGTTCACGAGGTCGATGTGACAGCCCTCACTTCACCGGTGGACAGGACCCGGGAGAGATGACTCTGTCACCGCTATCGACCGCACTGTCGTCAGCTACCCACGGTTCAAGCTGTGGGCTTCCGCCTCGGTCTTCTGTGATCCGCTGGCCTGACGGTCTGCGTGACCGGATACTCACCCAGACCAGATCGTCTCACTCCACGAGTCGCTCGATTTCGGTCACGAGGATCCCAGTCGCGCCGACCTGTTTCAGTTCGGAGATAGTGGTGAACACCTCTTGTTCGTCGACGACTGCGTGCACTGCGACGGTTCCGGCTTCCGAGCGTGATGTCTCGTCGGTCGAGGCTCGTTCGCCACCGCGAGCGTTCACGGGTGGATCTGCGATATCCATCACGGTCGGTCCGTCGAGGCCCGGGATCACGTCGCGAACCTGATCAAGTTGGTCACTGGGGGCGTTCATCATGAGGTATCGCTTCCCATTGGCGGTAATGACAGACTCGAAGGCCGTACGTGTTTGGCGGACTTTGGGGTCCGAGACGACATCTGGCCGAGCGAATAGCCGGACAGAACTGGACAATACCTCGTCGATGACGGTCAGACGATTGACCTGGAGAGTCGTCCCGGTCGAGGTGATATCGACGATAGCGTCGGCCATCTCCACGTGTGGGGTGAGCTCGGTCGCCCCTGTGACGGTGACTACATCAGCCTCGACACCACTCTCAGCAAAATACTTCCTTGTGATGGCAGGAAACTCCGTCGCGACCGTCTGGCCTTCAACATGGTCGACCGCGGAAATTGCGCCGTCTTCCGGTGCGGCAAGCACCAGCTGACACGTGCCGTATTCGAGATCCAGCAGTTCGATCAAGTCGGCAGGTCTGCTGTCGGGTGTGTCTGGCCGGCCCACCGTCCCAGACTCGCGAGCCTGATCGAGGCCGGTCACGCCCAGATCAGCGGCTCCGTCTCTGACGTACTCGGGGATATCGGCAGCACGAACGAACAAGACCGTAACGTCCGGGTCAACTGTCTCAGCGTGCAGCTGTCTGTCGGCAGTCTCCTCGACGTGAAGGCCTGCTCGCTCCAGCAGTTCTACCGTCGGTTCGTGCAACCGACCCTTATTAGGAACCGCGATGCGCATACTCGGCATTCAATTGTCTCGGTGAAACGTGTTCCGGCCGGAGTGCCGACTATCGGTAGGCGTGAAACCCCGGAAGAATCCGCTCTTTCGCCGGTGACGGCCCGTTCCGGAACCGGTTTCTCTCCCGAGAGCGAACAATCTTGTATGGACTCTCGGATCAGAGAACACGCAGAGACCATCGCGGATCACTCGACGGAGATCGAATCCGGTGACAATGTCGTCATTCAGATGCCGCGTGAGGCAGAAAAACTGGCTGTCGCTCTTCACGAAGTCTGTGGCGACCGCGGAGCGACCCCGATTTATCTCAACCACTCCGAGCGCGCACAGCGAGCCTTCCAGCGGGCTGCAGCGGAGTTTCGCCGCCCCGATCATCAGCTCGCTCTCTACGAGGAAACCGACGTGTTCGTCATCGCTCGCGGAGGCGGTAATGTAACAGAGAAGTCAGATATCGACCCTGAAACGACGGCTGCACACAACCGTGCCGTCCAGGAGGTTCAACAGGAGCGACTCTCGAAAACGTGGTGTCTCACGCAGTTTCCCACGTCCGGCCACGCTCAACTGGCTGGGATGAGCACTAATGCATACGAGAATTTCGTCTGGGACGCCGTCTCACTCGACTGGGACGCTCAACGGGAGTTCCAGTCACAACTTGTCGAGATTCTCGACGACACCACCGAAATTCGAATCCGATCCGGCGACGACACTGATGTCCGGATGTCAATCGCGGGAAACACTGTGCTCAATGATGACGGGCAAGCGAATCTCCCCGGCGGTGAGGTGTTTTCTGCGCCGGTGCGTGACAGCGTCGAGGGAACTGTTCACTTTGATATGCCACTGTACCGATATGGCCGCGAGATCGAGGGTGTTCACCTCCGGTTCGAAAACGGGCGGGTGAGTTCCTTCGAAGCCGACCGTAACGAGGAACTCCTCGAGGGCATTCTCGACACTGACGAGGGATCCCGGTATCTGGGTGAACTCGGGATCGGGATGAATCGGCAGATCGACCGCTTCAGTTACAATATGCTGTTTGACGAGAAGATGGGTGACACCGTTCACATGGCTGTCGGGTCAGCCTACGAGGAGTGTGTTGGCAACGAGAATCAGACCAACCAATCCGCCGAACACGTGGATATGATCGTCGATATGAGCGAGGACTCAACAATTGAAGCTGACGGAGAAGTAATCCAGCGCGACGGAACGTTCGTTTTCGAAGACGGATTCGTCTGATGAGGATACCCGAAGCGGTGTCGGCTCCGTGCTGATGTGATGGATTTTTTGTCATTTCTCTTCGTTACGACCTGGTCGTGACCTCGGGGGGGTTCCTATCGCTGAGTGGGCTTTCGTCTGGGACTGGCCGTGAGCCTCGGTAGAGACCAATCTGCGTGGTGTGTGAGTCTTCTCTCGGTCACAGTCAAAAGAGTGTGCAAGCTCCTGACTTCAGCCGTGGGCAGCCGACCGAACCACGCGGTCACACGATAAAATAGTTGCTCGGTCCCGGATCGGTCACTCAGCTTCAGTTTCGAGCTGGAATTGCTGATTTTCGGTGACACGGTTCAACACGACAGACGTGCTGGATTCGTTGATGTTATTATTCGTGAGGAGCGACTTGATCTGATCGTTCATCCCATCGGTATCCTGGAATTTCCCGACTGCGATCACGTCGTAATCCCCGGTCACTTCGTAGACGCTGACCATCTGTTTTTCATGGCTCAACGACTCCGTGATTTCTGGCAGCGATTCTCCATCGACCTTCATCTGGACCACGGCCGTCACGTCGTATCCTATCTCGTTGTAGTCGATTTCCGGGGAATATCCGCGAATAACGCCGCCTTCCTCAAGATCTCTCAGGTGGTTGGACACCGTCGTCACCGAGACATCGAGGTCTTCTCCGAGACTTCGCAAACTCGCTCGGCCGTTTCCTAAGAGTTCGTTTACCAGTTTTGCGTCGAGGTTTTCATACGTCATCGTACTCCTGAAGGGTATCCATCCTCTATAAGTTTACGAATATCCAGTTCTAGACTCTAACTTGTGGTTTGTGCCCCGACCGATAATATCTTTATACCTGGTGTATTCATTACGACCGTCTAGAGCATGACGGACGACAACTTACGGGCTGATGGCGGACTCTCAGCCGTAGAACAAGACGTAATCGACAGTATCGAAGCGAACAACGTGGACTTTCTCCGGCTCCAATTCACCGATATTCTTGGCGTCGTCAAAAACGTCTCCATCCCGGCACGGCAAGCCGAGAAAGCCTTTAGCGAGGGAATCTACTTTGACGGCTCCTCGATCGAGGGGTTCGTTCGGATTCAGGAATCAGACATGCGCTTGGTTCCGGATCCGGACTCGTTCGCTATCCTCCCGTTCCGCGAGGACTCCAACGGGAGCCCCAGTGCGGCCCGATTGATCTGTGATGTGGTCAACGTGGACGGCACACCGTTTGCTGGCGGCCCTCGCCAGGTGTTGCGATCGGTGATTGCGGAGGCAGAAGAGATGGGATACACCGTCTCGCTGGGACCGGAACCGGAGTTTTTCCTCTTCGAGAAAGACGACGATGGCAACGCGACGACCATCCCGCACGACAACGGGGGGTACTTTGATCTCGCGCCGAAAGACCTCGCGTCTGACGTGCGAAAAGAGATCATTTTCGCGCTCGAAGAGATGGGCTTTGAGATTGAGGCGAGCCACCACGAGGTTGCGAAAGGACAGCACGAAATCAACTTCAAGTACGACGACGCGCTGACAACCGCGGACAATATCGCGACCTTCCGCTCGGTCGTCCGGGCGGTTGCCGAAAACCACGACCTCCACGCGACGTTCATGCCCAAACCTATTGCCGACATCAACGGCTCGGGTATGCACAGTCACATCTCGCTGTTTGACGAAACCGGAACCAATGTGTTCGCAAATGACGCTGACGAGTTCAACCTCAGCGAGACGGCCTACCAGTTCATGGGCGGGATACTCTCTCATGCACCTGCGATTGCCGCAGTCACCAACCCAACTGTCAATTCATACAAACGGTTGGTCCCCGGGTATGAAGCCCCGATTTACGTCGCCTGGTCGGATACGAACCGCTCGGCGCTCGTTCGGGTCCCAGATGCTGCAGGTGTCTCTGCCCGATTCGAAGTCCGGAACCCAGATCCATCGTGTAACCCGTACCTCGGGACCGCAGTCATGATTGCGGCCGGTCTCGACGGCCTCAAGACCGGGGCAGATCCTGGCGAGCCAGTTCGAGATGATATCTACGAGTTCGACGACGAGACGCGACAAGAGTACGGAATCGAGACACTCCCGGAGAACCTTGGGAAAGCAGTCGAGGCGCTCGAGGCTGACGAGGTAATCCTCGATGCACTTGGGCCACACGCCTCCGAGAAGTTCCCCGAAGCGAAACGGCAGGAGTTCTCAGAGTACCTCACCCAGGTGTCGGCGTGGGAAGAAGACCGCTA
Organism: Haloferacaceae archaeon; assembly: GCA_028274825.1. GTDB lineage: Archaea > Halobacteriota > Halobacteria > Halobacteriales > Haloferacaceae > J07HR59. The sequence goes on along the minus strand of JAQCMZ010000014.1, from coordinate 4,274 downwards.
CCTCGAGACGTTCTGAAACTCAACCCAGGGTGGTCGGGCGTTACACCCGTGATCAGCTAAATTTTTGCGGCCACGTCTCCTTTCTTACGGAGTGAGTTGCGGCGTGGTAGTGTGGCAGAATGCAGCTGTGCGTTTCCTCCGGTAAACCAATCGAGACTCTCTGGATCGTTCTACCGTCACAGCCGCGTGAGGATCGAGGGTGCACTCACTATTCCGGCGGTGACAGCGCCAGCAGAAATCACCATACCAGCATCACTCCCGATCAGGTACGCGACACCGCCAACACCACCCCCGACAGCGACCGTCGCCGCCGCCGTCCCGGGCTGCAGTGGTGGTTCGCCCCCGTTACAGACCTGCCAGCCGAGACCGCCTCCGGTGGCGATTCCTAACGCGATTAGTGCCTCAGTAAGTTCGGAGTCGTACCCGTGGAAGGCAGCGACACAGACAGCGGCGACGGCCAATCCGCCCGCCAAGACGAATCCGATCGTCGGATCTCCCCCGGATACTCTGGCGCCAGACGGGACGATCAGCCACAGGATGATACCCCCGAGTATCACTCCCATAACAATGTCGACTAGATAATGAACTTGGATCACAACCCGTGACAGCGAGACAAGACTGATTAGCGCCGCTGCCAACCCTCGTCTGAGTGTGCGAAACGGGGTATCGAGGAGGAATGCGGCCCCGCCGTAGAGGACGGTCGCAGCGATAGCATGTCCCGAGGGAAACCCGAATCCGGTGGAAGTTGTCACCGCCCTGAACCAGATGCTCATACTCTCTGGAAACCAGCTCGGCGGTGTCGCTGGAGTCGCGGCCGCAGGCGGCCGCGGGACACCAACGACTACTTTCCCGAGAAGCGTCGCAGCCAGCCCACAGACGGCAAGACTCATCAACATAACCCCGGTCTGGCGCGGTGTGTCGTCCCACCAATCACTTGCAATTAAATAAAATAATGCAACAGTTCCAAACACGAACCAAGGGTCGGCCAGATGAGAGAACAGCCCGAACACCGCAACGACGAGTTCAGGGAGAGTTTCGATGACCTCGGTTTCGCCGACTCCTCGAGTCACTCTGACTGCTACGTGTGAATACGTCTTCACTCTTTCCGATCACGAACGAAATCTATTGCCTTCCCAGGCGCTGAAAGCGCATTAAGCCCGACTCCAACCAGAATAAACAGCGCGTACAGTCCAAGTGTGGAGAGAAACAACACTCCCATGGCCGCGATTGCCCAGGGGCCATCAAGAGAGCGGAATGCACCCAGCGTGAGGACCACACCGTACAGTAACACGAGGTACGGCCCCCATCCGCGAGCGTGGCCTCGTCGCAGTCGTCCGCGGACGTATCGTTTCAGTTCTGCTTCTAATTGCGGGCGTTTCACCGTCCGCTCGTCGAGATCAGTCTCGACAGTCTCCAGTTCAGCTTGGAGACGGTCGATTTTCGCCTCGAGTGCCGTCAGATCCGGTGCACCACGGGGCTCGTCTTCACGATCGGGCCCCTCACTGGAGTCTGATCTCTCAGGTGGATTCCCCCCGGCGCTGGCTCCTGACGATTCGGTCGCCGTTCCGCCGTCGGTGGCGGGCCCACCGGTATGTCTCTCGCTGGTTCCACGTATCCCTGTCCCCCTGGTGTCATCTTCTCTCGGCCGAGGGTCGGGTTCGGTGTCGTCAGCTCGCTCGCCCATGTCGCCGACTCAGTGTGTAGCCTGTTGTAGCTGCCGGTCGCGGCCGCCTGCTCCGGACCGGCAACGCCGGAGGTGAGTCTGTCTTCACTTCGAGTGGCTCTCTCAGACGCCGACTACCCGAGACGAGACCTAGAGAGTGATCCACCGTTCACTCTGAGAGCGTCACGTCCCGTATCTCCGGGATTGTCGCGTCAGATTTGAAACTCGTCCCGCTGTAGTGTGCCCGGCTGGCAGCATACCCAGCATCATCGAGTTGTGAAATGAACTCCTCCATCCCGGATGCTGGTCTTCCCCACTGTTTGCACAGCCGGTGTTGGTCGTAGTGTGTTGGAAGATCGAGTTCAGCCTGGACTCGATCCAGAAGATTTCGAGCGCGGTCGGCGGTCCCCATTGTGTCGTCAATCGCGTCTCGAACCACTGTGACAAACCCTTCATCTGCAATCGCGCCGAGCCACAGTGGCCCCGCAGCCAGCGTTCGGTTCCCCTCACACCGAGGGCACCCGTCTGGCGGGGACGCAATCAATCCATGTTCGCTATCGCGCCACAGACAGTCCTCACAGTGATACACGTACCCGAGTTCGTCGATGACACTGTCGGCAGCCTGGGCTCCGCCTTTCAGTTCCAGATACGTCCGGGCGTAATGGCGAGAGACGTGCGAACAGATCGGCCGAGCAGCGAGATCAGATCGCGCAGCGGTGCGGGTGAGCGCAGACAGTAGTGTCCGCAGTCCCATTTCAGGGTGATATTCTGTATTCCGTGGGACGACCCCGTATTTCCGAATCCCGCTGTTGAGGTGAGCACCACAGAGCGGGGCCGTATCCGTCGCCGTGACACACACTAACTTTCGTGTGTTCGACACTGCCGCGTCGGCAAACGGAATCGGTGTGCCGTACGGATCAAGATCCGTCACGTCTGGCGAGGATTCGTACAGATGCGCGTTGACGTCCCGCTGAATCGCTTCCCCCCCGTTCCCGTTTCGCCGAAGATTCTGCCCCGCGAGTGCCACCGCGTCTGAGTCGACATCGACACACGCAACATCGTACCCTTCGGCCGCTGCGCGGACACCGCGGACCCCCGAGGCGGCCATCGCATCCAGGTATCGATCTACAGTTGGATGTCGCTGCTGATATGCCCGCAACACTGCGACGGTGATATCGCGATTTAATTCCTGTTCGGGATTGAAAAAGACATCATCGTTTGTCCCCTCACTCGCACCGTCGCGCTCGCCAGGAACCTCGATTTCGACGCCTCCCTCTTCGATACGCATATCAGAACTCGGTGACCCTGGGGGAAAAAGCGACTCGTTCCGAGTTGGAAACCCACTGTGCGTCAAGAGTCTGTGCTTCATCTTCCGTTGTCCTCTATCAGGTATCGGTGACACAATCGCCACTCAAGCCGACCCATGCGAGAATTGTCAGTTACGTCTCGACTCGGAAAAACGCGAAAGACAATCTCTGAGTCGCGGCGACATAGACGAGAGATACGCTCACCGAGACCCGGTGAGTGAATCTGTTCCGGATGATTGAGGCTGATGTTTTCTCCCCGACCAACTGACGGGACCGACGCCGTTTTGACGGCGGCCCCGCTACTTCTGACGAACGTGGTTGATGACTGGCGGGCCGGGCTAGAGGATGCTCGAGAGCTCACACCTGAGGCGACAGCCGCGATTGTCGAAATGCACGGGGATCGCGGTCAGCGCGCCATCGAAGCGGTCGGCGAGAGACGTGTCAAACGGTACCGTGATTTCACCGTCGTCGTCGGTCACGCCGCCGAGTACGTCATCGAGGAAGGTAACTGCACCTGTAAAGACGCTGCGTACAATCTCGACCCGGACGATCCAGAACAGCGCTGCTGGCACGCGATTGCGGCCGATATTGCTGAGCGGATCGATGCGGTCGATCATCACGATATGTGGTATTCAGAAGTCCGAGACTTCCTTTGAGACCTCGGACACGTGAGAAACCCGCCACAGATTGGTGAGACGAACTCTGAGAGATCCGACTAAGCCGGCGATAGCTGAGTATCAGTGTCGAGATTGAGTCACTTATCTCGGAACCAACACGTGCGCCCACGGCTGTCATAAAGAGACTCTCTGGAAGACTGAATCCCCGAGTAGACCGTTGATGTCCGTGAGGAGTCGATCCACGCTCTATGTTCAAAACTCACCTGAACTACTACAGGGAAGGGTGTCATAGAACGGTTGGCATGGGTTTCTGATATCGGTCGAGAGGACTGCTATTGCTGCTTTTGGATGGCGGCACCATGTTCTCTCTCAGGCGCCGGGGTTCTGGAAGCTCCTGAGGTGTGTGAATCGTTCTATGACACCCTGACAGGGGTAAAATGAATTCAATTGCCGGTATCACTTACGAGATATTCGACTTGCTTCGCCCGTAGAGAGAACACAGTCGCCGAAAACGCAGAAGTCACGCACAGTGTGCAGCCTGGGATCACAGTTGGAACAGGCTTAATCTGCGTTCGGAACTGACTACCGAAACCACACTACAACAAGTGAACTACCCCACCCTCCCGCGCTCGGGGCTCCTCGCCCCTCGGTTGTTGAGGGTGTCGTCAGAACTCTCCGAGTTCTGAC
>JAQCMZ010000012.1 GCA_028274825.1 Haloferacaceae archaeon | reverse complement strand
AACAGATACACTCTGTAAGAGTTAAACGCTCACAATCCGATATATCGGTATGAAAGTCGGAGCACATGTCAGCGTCGCCGGGGGTGTCGACAACGCCGTCGACAATCAGTTATCGGTCGGTGGGAACTGTGGGCAGATTTTCACACACTCTCCACAGGTCTGGCAGGATCCCAATCTCGACACTGACGAGGTATCGGCATTTCGCGAGGGGACGGCAGAAAACCTTGCAGGGCCGTGGGTGATCCACTCGTCGTATCTCGTGAACCTCTGCACGCCCAAAGACGGCCTCCGCGCGAAATCAATCGACGCGATGCAGAAAGAAGTCGATGCTGCTGGGGACCTCGGGATTAAGTACGTAAACGTTCATCTTGGGGCCCATACCGGCGCCGGTGTCGATCAGGGGCTACACAACGCCGCCAGCGCGATCGACGAACTGGAGATTCCCGACAAGGTGACGATCCTCGTGGAATCTGACGCCGGAAGCGGGACGAAGCTCGGGGGCGAATTCGCCCACCTCGCGACGGTCATCGACCGGACAGAAACAGATATTGAGGTGTGTCTGGACACCGCCCACGCGTTCGCTGCCGGGTATGACCTTTCTGATACCGCGGCTGTCGATCAGACATTCACCGCATTCGACGATGAGATCGGTCTCGACATGCTGTCGTGTATCCATCTCAACGACTCGAAACACGCCTGTGGGACAAACAAGGATGAACACGCTCATCTCGGCGAAGGTGAGATTGGCGAAGACGGAATTCGTCGAATCGTCAACCATCCCGATCTTCAAAACGTTCCGCTCGTGCTCGAAACGCCCAACGAGGATAACAAAGGCTTCGAGTGGAATATCCAGCGCGTTCAGGAGTTCCAGGGCACGTAGTCTCCAAGAGTACTCACAGCCGTCGGGAATTGATCACGGTGTTCAGACTGGAACACACAGCGCTCACTCCGAGAATATCCGCCGGGTCGGAACTATATAGAGTGTTGACACTCGTGACCGCATTAGTGTGTGCGGCCTGACTGTCAAAAATCGTCGGTGAGTGGACCGCAGGCCATGCTGAGTGGTCGGCACTGCCCGTGTTTTCATCACCGACCACCAACTGCATCCGGAGTATCTAGTAATCGTTAACACGGTGTTCGCCCAAATTGGAGCGTGCGTCGGTTCAGCGCAGAGTATCTTGATCGAACGCGACGTGGGTTGTGGGACGACCGAACCGCTCTTGAGCCGCTGGCGTTTTCCTCTCGGAGCCACGTCGTCGATGTCGGCTGTGGGTCCGGGTCACTATCGCGGGTGATTGCCGAGGAGGCACCGGATGCGCGGCTCACGGCAATCGATGCCGATATGTCACTTCTCCAGGTGGCGCGCGACCGTGGGGTGCAGACAGCAGCCGTGGGTGACGCCACTCGACTCCCGCTGGGGACGGAGATCGCGGATCTCGTCGCCTGTCAGGCGTTGCTGGTCAATCTCCCAGACCCCTCTGTGGCCGTCTCTGAGTTCGTTCGCGTATCGACAGAGCTTGTCGCGGCTGTCGAACCGGACAACGGGGAGGTGTCGGTGACCTCGACGGTCGGGTCAGAAGCGTCACTTGCGGCGGAGGCTCGAGACCTGTATCTTGCAGGTGTCTCCACAGATGTCGCGCCAGGTGACCGAATCGCTCAGCTATTTGAGGAAGCTGGGCTCGTCGACATTGAAACCCGGCGCCGGCATCACGAAAAGCGGACAGAGCCTCCGTACTCGGAGAATGCGCTCCGCGATGCAAAACGAAAGGCGGCTGGTGGCGGTCTCACCGATCACGGCGCTCAATTCCGCCGGGAGCTCACCGAGACTGAATTCGATGATCTCCAGACCCGATGGCAGGCCATGGGTCGAGATGTCGCCGAGCAGATGGCCGAACGTGTGTATGAACGTCTCGAAGTGGTGCCGTTTGACGTTACTGTCGGTCGGATCCCGTCAAGCAGATGACGTTTCAGGGGCTCAACCGTGGGCCTTCTCGGGGAATCGTGTGAGTGGCTATTTCTTGTCTCTGAACTGGTGGGCTTGCGCGAGCTTTCGGTCACATCTCTGACCGTCTCGAGACTGCGAACTTGGCCACACCGACCCATACTGTCGGACACATGCTCACGAACCACGGGTCCGTGTATGCGTTTCGAGAAACGAATTCCGACCACAGCACCCATTCACCATTCACAGACGTTTATCTGACAGTATCAGCCTCTGCCGAGGCGACAGCCCTTTTTTGGAACCCGAACTACCTCAGCAGTCAACAACACGGACAGAGTAGTTTACTGTATCAGACCTCACTCTGACCGGGTTTCACGCTCTGAGCAACTGCGGACAAATCCCACTGAGTCGATCACCGAGACCTATTCACCCCTCCTGGGCTGGTGGTTTGATCAAAAATTAAAAAAGATGTCTTACAGACGACTATTACCGAATGACATCAAGACCATTGTTCTGTTTGGTCTCACTGCGGCCGCCGTCGGATTCCCACGCAGTGCGGTCAGATCCGGTCGAATCGGCACCGGGGGCGCCTCTCCCATCGCCTTCGATACTGGCACGTGATCTATCAGCCTGCTTTTGAGTCGTCGGGCCGAGTACTTGTGCGCTTTTGACGCCAGTCATAATCGCCATGACGCGAACCTTCCCTTTGTATTCTTCTTGAATACGAGCGCCCCAAATGACGTTTGCTCTGTCTTCGAGCCGCTCTGTGATGTTGTTAGCGATACCCTCTGCCTCTTTGAGCGTGAGGTCGGGACCGCCGGTAACATGAACGAGCCCTCCAGACGCACCTCGGTAGTCGACGTCCAACAGCGGGTGGTTCATCGCATCTTCTACCACCTCTCTGGTCTTGTTTTTGTCCTGAGTCTCCCCGACGAGCATCACTGCGACGCCGCCCTGGTTCATGATCGTCGACATATCGGCGTAATCGAGGTTGATCAGTGACGGCTGGGTGATAGTCTCAGAGATTCCTTTGACAGTCTCGGCGATTATCTGGTCCATCACCGAAAACGCCTTGCCGATTGGGAGATTCGGGACGTAATCAAGGAGCCGATTATTATCCAGAACAATGATCGAGTCTGCTTCTCCCCGAAGCTGCTCGAGACCTTCCTCGGCTTTCACCGTCCGAGCACGCTCGACGTTAAACGGTGTTGACACCATTCCGACGACGATTGCTCCCTGTTCTTTAGCGATTTTCGACACCACTGGAGCTGCGCCGGTCCCGGTGCCGCCGCCCATCCCGGCGGTCACGAACACGAGATCGGCGTCTCCGAGAACGTCCTTGATAGTCCCCTGTGCCATTTCAGTCGCTCGCTCTCCCATTTTCGGGTCACCTCCGGCACCGAGACCGTTCGTCAGGGATTTGCCGACGAGGATCTTCGTATCCGCCTCGATCATCTTGAGGTGTTGTTTGTCGGTGTTGATAGCGACAGTGTCGGCGCCGTTGACGCCGAGATTGTATAGTCGATTCACCGTGTTGTTCCCGGCGCCACCTGCGCCAACGATGACAATCCGTGGTTCACCGAATTCATCATCGGCGTCCATTTCGGTGTCTAGTGTGCGATCTTCCTGTTCAGCGTTTTCGAGTGCGTCCTGGACGATATCCTGCATACTTACACCTTTGCCCAATTTCGCCCGCGACCCTGAGACTCTTCGTCAGTGTCGTCGTGTTCGTTGAGCATTTCTCGGACCGCCGACCGGATCGCCTCGCTCCGGTTCGGAAACTCGCCGACATCCACCATTTGTTCGACCTCTTCAACCTGCTGTTTAGGAATTCGTAGTGTAACACGTTCCATGCTTGCATTCCCCTGTAAGACAAACCGGCACATACCGGCCGTCTTACAGCAAAAATCCACCGTAAGGCAGTGGGATACTCCACTGCCCTGGTGTCTGACTGTAAGACGATCGTCTTACGCATCACAAATCACAGAGGGATACTACTTAAATTTTTTGACGCCGTGTAAGACAGAGAGTAAACGTAGTATAACGACGTCAGACAGGTCGATCAGCGGTCACCAAGCACATTAGCCGCGGGTGTACGACGACCACATCCCGGACAGAACGACCAGTCTGAGCGGATTTCGTTGCCGCACTCACAGAACACACGGTGAAATTCCTTTTCACCGCAATTGGGACAGTACACGTCACTGGTACTCAGTTCCACTCCACAACTGCCACACGTGACCGTCTCGGGCGCTGGTGAGTCCCCAGATTCGTGTGGGTCTCGGGTGGTGTGGTCGTGTGACTGCCCGACAGAATCAACCTGTGCATCTACGGCTGTGTCGGCACTCTCGACGGCTGATCCCTCGAGATTCACGGTCAGATTGATCTCTGGCGTAGCTGGCTGTGCCCCTGGGTCGTCTGAGCGTGCGCGCCCGAGTCGGTCCGAAATAAGTTCGTCCACCCGTGCGGTGAGTGCGGAATCAATTGTCTCGTCACTCTCCGGGTCACCCGTCTCCTCGGCCCCATCGAGGTACGTTCGGAGTGCATCCCGCATGACCTGGCTTTTAGAAGTATCAATTTCTTCCAGCCGACTGACAAGATCATCATCAGCACGGAATGTGATCTTACTCATTACTTTGCTGGTAGGTCAAAAGCAGCATACAAGAATCTTCCCCTATGTCCGACAGGCGTCCGCTGCTGTATCTGCCGTTGGAAAATATAAACTAACAGTGGACGTCAACTACGGAACTGAGCCTCGTACGGACTCGTTGCGCGTTCTAGCCTGAACAAAGAACGGTTATCAACAACTGGTATCTCACGGCAGCAGGATCCAGCTCAACGATTTCAAGAGCTCCGTGCCCACGCGTGGGTGAAGAAAGGATTGTCATACTCATTCCTCTTTTGATCTCGTGTCTGTGTCTAGTTATCCCCCGAACTCGGTCGTCCTCTACCGCTCGTATACTGACCGCTGGAGTGCCGGACCGACAGAATCGGCACGTGTCTTCACACTGTCGGACAAACATCTGTGAATACTGGACGTTGCTGTGGCCGCCCCGCCTCTCGAAACGCCAGCATGGAGTCTGCAGTTCGTGAACATATGTCCGACAGTATCGGGAACACCGCTGGAGTGTGTCCGGCAGTCTCGGAAGGGCTTTCAGTGGTCCGGCTATTCGTATGGTATGGAATACGAGGCCAGTCTCGACAGGGCATTAGACGAGTTGCCAGAGATTAGCGGTTCAGAAGAACGTCTCTCTGTCCCGGATGCCGCTGCTCAGAAAGACGGCGCGTTTACACGTCTGACAAATCTCTCTTCGATCGCAGACGCACTCTCTCGGGAACCGGAGCACGTTCACAGTAACATTCAGCGTGAACTGGGCACCGCAGGGCAGTATGAGAACGGACGCGCCCGTTACAACGGGAACTTCTCTGGTGGCGACTTCGAAGACGTTCTCGACGCATACATAGCGTCATACGTGACCTGCACAGAATGTGGTCTCCCTGATACACGACTTATCACTGAAGACCGCACACCGATGCTCCGGTGTGAGGCCTGTGGTGCATTTCGCCCGGTAGACAAGCGTACGACTACTACCGATACCGAGCCCGACACGGTCGAGCAGGGCGAAACCTACGAGGTCGAAATCGTCGGAACCGGCCGAAAGGGCGATGGTGTCGCCGAACGTGGCGACTATACAGTCTTCGTTCCGGGCGCCAGCGAAGGCGAAACCGTCCAAGCGTACATTAAGAATGTCAGCGGTGATCTTGCGTTTGCGAAGCTGGTCTCATAGCATCTGGAGATCCGCTCGTTTCTGACTGACAGATCCGCGCTAGCCACCACCTTGACTTCCTCCCACGACTTCAGTCGTGGGATTCCTCTGTGGAGCCTGTCATAGAAAGCGTCACCTACGAAGCAGCAGGGTGCGGGAAGTGTGTCCAGCACAACCACAACCCTGCAAGATGTAGCTTCGGTAGAGGACTTCTTGAATGTCGCGGCTACCGAGACAGTTCCGCTGTTTGAACATCTTGACTTCGATTTTCTGCTAGAGTACGACGTGTTCGCCCCCGCTTCGAGGGGGCGAACACGAGTTCACGAACCACCAGACCTCTTTTGCGGCTTTCTCCACTGCTACTACGAGAACGTCTACGGCACTCGGCCAGTTACACGAGAACTTCAGCACAGCCTTGTCTGGTACTATTGTGGACTCGACAAACCGCCATCC
>JAQCMZ010000542.1 GCA_028274825.1 Haloferacaceae archaeon | reverse complement strand
GTCAGACGCTCTACCGTCGCCACCAAGGAGGTCGGGGAGCGACCGAATCCACGCCTGTGGAGACTGCACTCCCTGTGGATTCCCCGTGGAATGTATAAACCGCGTCGTGGAAACAGGAAGCCTCGGGGCTTGACCCCGAGGCACTTCACCGAGGCCCACCACACGATAACCAACTAGAACTGCTCTGAAAACACTCAGTGCGAATAGCTCCGTCTATTCGACTACGCTGACGATCCGCTCGAATACCTCTTCGGGTGAGGCTTCACCGTCAATCTCGACCAATTCGCCCTCCTCACGGTAATGCTTGATCACTGGCTCAGTGTTTTCCTCGAATACCCCGAGCCGGTCTCGTGCAACCACCTCAGAGTCGTCTTCCCGCTGGAGTAACTGGCCGCCGCAACTGTCGCACACGCCCTCAGCCTCGGGCGGCTGGAATTTGACGTGATAGTTTTCTCCACACTCGTCACAGACGCGACGGCCGGTGAGCCGCTGTAACAGTGCCTCTTCGTCGACATCAAGATACGCCACAGTGTCGAGATTGGTGATACTGTCCAGGTATTCTGCCTGTGAGAGGTTCCGCGGGTACCCGTCAAGGACGTACCCGTCGGCGTCTTCGAGAGCAGTCTTGACGATTTCGTTGACCACCGGATCCGGCACCAGATCCCCTGCCTCCATATACTCGCGTGGCGTCCCGTGTTCAGTCTCCATATTTTTGTTCGCACGCAGCGCGTCTCCCGTCGTCACGTGATCGATACCGTACTTTTCGGCAAGATTCCCGCTTTGAGTGCCCTTGCCTGCTCCTGGCGCACCCAGCAGAAGTATGTGATGTCCCATGACAGCATGCTTTGCCGCCAGGGATTAAATACTTGCAAAATCGGTTGGCTACCACTCACCGGTCTCAGTACCGATCGGACTCTTTCTGCCGTTCTCGTCGTCTTTTCTCCACACGGACGAGATTCTTCCACGAGGAGACCGGCAGCGAGCGATAATACCCAGGGTTCCACCCATGAGAACCCTGATCGGCGGCCGATTATCCGGAATAATTAATGGTTCGGCTCTCTCTGGCTTGATATGGCGGATGCAGCCGACAAGATATTTATTAATGGTGAAGTCCACACGCTGGAGCGACCAGACAGGACAGCTGAGGCCGTTGCTATCTCCGATGGAGAGATTATTCGTGTTGGATCTACGTACGATGTGAAATTTCTGGCCGACACCGAAACTGAGCAGATTCAACTCGATGGGCGGACGCTTTTGCCCGGATTTATCGACGCGCACACTCACATGACGACGACGGGGCAGTATCTGGTTCACACTGACCTCTCGGTCGCGAATTCGCTTACAGAAGCGGTCCGACTGCTGGCCGACCACGCAGCTGAATCTGGCGACGACTGGGTGTTAGGATACGGGTACGATGAGTCGACGTGGGACGATAATCGGTATCTCACTCGGGGTGACTTGGAGACGGTAGCGACTGACCGACCGGTTGCAGCGTTCCGCGAAGACATGCACGTGGCGTCGATCAACCAGGTAGCTCTGGATGCGCTCCGCGACGAGATGCCGGCTGCGGATATTCAGACCGAGAACGCGAAGCCTACCGGAGTGGTATTCGAAACGGCGGTCGAGCCTGTCCATCGGGCCACCGAACCAGACCGTGAGCAAACCCGGAAACTGCTCACCACTGCCGTCAATCGCGCGAACGCTCTCGGGGTCACTGGGGTTCACGATATGGTCCGGCAATCGCATGCCCCACGCGTGTATCGAGACCTCGATATCGAGGGAGAACTGAGTGTGCGCGTTCGGCTGAACTACTGGACGGATCACTTCGATTCTATCGTCGATACCGGTCTCCGGACCAACCACGGGAATGAGATGGTTCAAACGGGGGCTATCAAGAGCTACAGTGACGGAAGTCTCGGTGGCCAGACCGCCAAACTGTATAACTCGTACGCAGACGGAGACGGTACCGGTCAGTGGGTCGTCGAACCTGAGGAACTTCGGGAGTTTGTCGAGCGAGCTGAGCAACTGGGACTGCAGTTTTCGATTCATGCGATCGGTGGTGTCGCCATCAACCGTGTATTGGACGTGTTTGCGGACTGCACCTCGTCAGGAGACTCGCGTCACCGGATCGAACACGTCGAGTTGGCCACTGACGACGCGATTGAGCGGCTCGCAGACCTGGACGTCGTCGCCTCTGTCCAGCCGAATTTCCTGAAATACGCCGTCGAGGACGGCCTCTATGACTCGCGTCTTGGCGATCGTCGAGTGGAATCGAATCGATTCAACGATCTGGTTGAAGCAGGTGTCGAGTTAGCGTTTGGCTCTGACGGGATGCCGATGGAACCGCTGTTGGGCGTCCACTGGGCGGTCAATTCGCCAGCTGACTCACAGCGTCTCGGAGTCACCAAAGCAGTGCGCGCGTACACTCTCGGAGCCGCTTATGCAGGGTTTGATGACCACCGACTCGGAACCGTCTCCGTCGGAAAGCACGCGGATTTTGTCGTGCTGGAGTCGTCTCCATGGGACAACCCCGACACCGTGCGTGACATCGAGGTTTCGATGACCGTCGTCGACGGAGAAGTTGTCTACAGACGGTAACGGCCGAGTTGCTCAGACTTCGTCCCGATAGCGGTTCACAGCGGTCCCAGCGCGGAAGCCCCCAGCTCCACTCCGAGGAGAACTCGAGTCAGTCACACACGGCTGAACCTGTGCACCTGCCCTGCATGATTCTCGTTTCAGGAGTCCACCGACCCACCGCTGATGCGGTGGGTTGCTGACACGGTGGTATTTGCCCTCTTGCTGCCGACTTTCTTCTCGGTGAGCGCGCAAGCAAACGCTTGACTCCCATGGGACTGTGAGGTGGACTTTTGCGCTCAGTATTCGTCACTACATGTGACCGTCTGCCCGGCTCCTGGGAGACACGTCCCGAGCGTCAGGGGTTGCTGTCTACGCACACTCCTCGATCACAGCGGCACCGAGACGCGGGTTCGCTCCAGGGCCCGGGAATCAGATTAACATACCTCAGTACAACAGAGACGGCAGAATGTAGCTTTCAGGCCAGAGCAATCTTAAACCCGTTCACTGAACAGGTGACTGACCGACACCCCCGATCGGCTTTTGACACAGGGGTGTCTACTACGTTTGTGATCGTCGTCGCCACGGCAGATTTTGAGCTGTATCACGAGGCGGTGACGGCACTCCGGGATCGCGGGGCTACGTTCAGCACGATCGAACCGGGCGAAGACCTCCCGCAAGAGACAGACGTGGTCGTCACCACCCCCTCTGATGGTGTGAGTCTCGACGGGCATGAAAGCGCTGAGATGGTGTTTGCTGACGCTTCTGATGTCCGGACGGCTCTTGAGGAGGCACTTGCGATTCTCCGATCTGGCGGCGGTCGCACGATCGTTGGGGTTGACCCCGGTCCACAGCCAGGGATTGCGGTGCTTATCGGGAAGTTGGTAGTCGGGGGGTTTCGGGTGCCACTCGCGGACGCCCCTGACCGGATTCGAGAAGAGGTGAGTGATGCCTCGGATCCACTCGTTCGAGTCGGCGACGGCGACCGGCTCAAAGGCGGCCGTATTGTGAACGCTCTCGATGAGGTTCCAGTTGAGCTGGTCGACGAGACGGGGACGACACCGTATCTCGGCGACGGCGTGCGGGGTCAGGGACTCGGCGATGTATTGGCGGCTGTCAACGTCGCACAGATCGAGGGTGATCGGATCGATTCACGTGATATCGACCCCACGGAGGGAGAACTCCAGCGGATTAGAGACCGATCACGAGAGGCATCCGGCGGGGAGCGCACGATTGACGAAACTCTGGCCCGCAGAGTGGCTGGTGGTGAACTCACTGTCGAAGAAGCACTCGACGAACACCGCGATAGCTGCTGAGCTAACCCACTCGGAGTGAGACGAGAGTAATCTCGTCATGGATAGTGAGGGGAACCACATCTCTGGGCTGACAACTGATCGAGAGGGACGGTCACACACGGCCAATCGAGTGTCAGCGAATCCTCTTGACTCCAGTGAGCCCAGCCAATCGATGAGACTGCCGGAAGAGACGGTGCAGTCGTTTATAGGCTGAACAGGCGCACTCCCACGCCGTTCACGGCGTGGATATGCGCCGTCACAGCGCCAATTTCGGACTGGTTTTACTCCACACTGTCGTCTCTCTGAGTGTCGGCGCACTGGGGACGACCCCAGTGTAGCCGAGCGCCCACCAACTGGCGGTTCGAGTGTCCGCCCACACTGGAAACAGGGCAGTGTGTGCCCCGATGTGGGAATCACACACCAACCACCGGGGGCGAACAGTTGCAGAGGAAGTCACTCCGAGTCTGCCGAAGTCTGCCGGACTCCCCGTGGCCAACACAACACGGGGAATCCGAGCACGACAGACGAGAGGAGTCCCGGGGTG
>JAQCMZ010000541.1 GCA_028274825.1 Haloferacaceae archaeon | reverse complement strand
CAGTATCTTCGACGGTCTTCTCGACGGTATCTTCGACAGTTCTCTCGACGGTGTCTTCGACGGTATCCTCGACAGTATCTTCGACAGTTCTCTCGACGGTGTCTTCGACGGTATCCTCGACAGTATCTTCGACAGTTCTCTCGACGGTATCTTCGACGGTATCCTCGACAGTATCTTCGACAGTTCTCTCGACGGTGTCTTCGACGGTATCCTCAACAGTATCCTCAACGGTATTCTCGAGAGACTCTATCGCAGTATCCTCGACTTTCTGATCCACCTCTCGTGTTATCGTGTTACCGAGTTGTTTGTAAGCAGATTCATCGACAATCCGGTTGATCTGATCGATAACCGTCTGGTCAGCCTCCCCGTTCACACCTCTCGACGGTCTAGTCTCAGCATCTCCACTCATCTGCTTCACCTCTTCCGTGACGACTTCGTCGATGGTTTCTTCGACCTGTTCGTTGACCGTCTCTTCTACCTTCTCAGCAACCTCTTCAGTCATCCAGTCTGGCTCGAAGCGAGCCATCTTCCACCCGACGTGGACGACGTACGAAGAGAGAGCACCCAACCCAAAGGCGACCCCGGCTGCAGTGTCGCCGAGGAGGATCAGAGCGATACCGATGAACAGTAATAGTCCATATAGGAGGTCGACAATAAAATCCACGCGGCTCGGGTTCATAATTGGTCCGTCTGCCGCGTCTTTCTTAATTGGCTGTGCTTCATTGTCACAATTTCGTTCCTCAGACACCTATATTCACCTATGTCCACTCTTCGGCCATTTTGATCATGGCGGTCCCGGCGCGGAAGCGTCCGGCTTTGGCTGAGGGGCAAAAGCGTCAATAAGTGTGAGATAAGATGCCAAATTAGACGCAAAGACATCTGACAGGCCCAGGCTCGGTGAGACGGGGGCCTTGTTCTGTCGGGCTACCCATCTTGAGGACGCCAACCGAGTCTCACCGATTCTTGCCGCGCACTCTGTGCCGCCTTTTGCCCAGGACGCGACGTGGTGGCTGTCCACCGGAAACGTGAGTTTCTCTACGGCGAGCCAACGAAACAGTGGGTTGTTGACACGCGATCTGAGCGCAGTCTCGGTCACTGGTAGCGAGACGAGAGCCTACCGCTCAGCCGGGGAATATCAACACTGACAGCTGAGAGTGCTCAAACCGCACGGAGGGGTGGAGACCTGAACCCTCCGTGTGCCCGCTCGTGAAGTCCATGTCGCACGACCGACAGACGTCGACTGTCTGTCGGTATCACTCTGACTTGCTGTGTGGCCGGCTGGTTTGTGATACTGAGTTGTCTGGGCTGAGTCACTTCAGATACGCGTCAAGGAACGTTCGGATGCAAGAGTTAAGCAACTCGCGGGTTACTGGTTGTTGTGGTAGAAACTCTTCTTCTGGTTGGGATCGTCGTTTCGCTGTTCGTGGGATTCAATATCGGCGGCGCAACAACAGGCCCTGCGTTCGGGCCGGCTGTCGGGGCCAAAGTCCTCTCGAAAACGGCGGCTGCGGCGCTGATGGCGGTATTCTTTCTGATCGGCGGCTGGACGATTGGGCGGCGTGTGGTTGAGACGCTCGGGACAGAGCTCGTCACCGATCCTGGGGTGTTCACTATTGAATCTAGCATTATCGTTCTGTTCTTTATCGGTGCGGCACTGTTCATCGGAAATTACTACGGAGTGCCTGCATCTACGTCGATGACTGCTGTCGGTGCTATCGCGGGATTGGGAGTCGCTACCGGCGAACTTGACTGGGCCGTGATGGGTGAAATCGCCATCTGGTGGATTGTCGCCCCTATCGTGGGATTTTGGATCTCTGGAATGCTCGGCCGATACTTCTACCCGTGGATCGATCAACTGATCGCCATAGAGCAAACACAGGGACCGCTGGTGGAATTTGACCGGTCTGGCAAATTCCCTCGTGTGATGGCGGGTCCGAACACGACTCGCCGAGAGATAGCTGGAGTCGTGACAATCGTCTCGATCGGCTGTCTGATGGCCTTTTCATCGGGGACGTCAAACATCGCAAATGCTATTGCCCCGCTGGTCGGCGCCGGCGCAGATCTCAATCTGATGCTCCTCCTCGGCTGTGGCGCAGTCGCCATCGGCGCATTCACTATTGCCCGCCGGACACTCGATACTATCGGGAGTGATATCACCGACCTCCCGCTGACGGCAGCGATTGTCGTCGCGGTCGTTTCCTCAACTATCGTCACCGGATTGTCTGCAATCGGGATCCCAGCATCCTTCGTCATTATCGCCACGATGTCGATCGTCGGGCTTGGGTGGGGACGAGCGACTCGAACCGCGACGATTTCTGAGGTGGTCCGGGGTGATAAGTCACCGAACGTCTCTGTCGGAGCGCTCGTCTCTGACGGGGCCGGGGATAATAAAGAGGCCGCCCCCCCAATCGGTGATGAAGACCCTGCTGATATTCCCGCGGCGTCGGATCTGTTCGATCCAACGACGACCGGCCGTGTGATCGTTATGCAAAATGTTGTCCCGATCATCTCCACGACCGGTGCGTACGTGATGTTCGCTCTATTATTCCGGTTTATTTGGTAACCTAGCCGGCAGTGCTGTCGTGTCGTTGACGCGAGTGTTGCTGGTTCACGGCCACGTGGCCACGAACCGGCAGGTAACTTTAATTTCCCTCGCTATGGTAGTAAATGGCATGAAAATTGTTATTGTGGGATACGGGCGGGTTGGCTCTCAGACGGCGCGTGTCCTCGCGGAGGAGGGCTACGAGGTGAGTGTCGCGGAGACGGTTCCGGACAAGGTTGAGCGGGCTCGCGAACAGGGACTCACTGCCGTTGAAGGCGACGGCAGCAAAGAGCAGGTGCTCATGCAGGCGGGGCTCGAAACGGCAGACGCTGTCGGGGGGTTCACTGGCGATCCCGACACCAATTACACAATCTGCCAGGTCGCAAGCCGTCACAGTGTGCGAACAGTCATGCGGATCAGCGAACATGTCAGTGACCCCCGGTACGACGAGTTCGCCGAACATGTCGATGACGTGATCGACCCCGAGCGGCTTGGCGCGGCCGGTGCGAAGACGGCTCTTCTCGGCGGGGATTTCGGTGCGATCGCTGATCTCACTGAGCAGCTCGGTATTACCGTCTTACAGGTCCCGGCAGGTGCCCCGATTGTCGGGTCACGGATCAGCAGGATAGATCTCGGCGAGCGCGGCCGGATTTACGCACACGGCCACAGCAAAGATGACCTCACGATCCCGCTCCCAGCAACGCACATTGAGGCGAACGACCGTTTGGCGGTAATCATGAAAACCGGCACAGTCGACGACATACGCGCGGATCTCTTTGGCATCGACCCCCCGGCCAATGGCTGATAGGTCCCGTAGCGACCGAAGCCCGGATCAAGACGATCCGCACACCCGGTATCGACCTGGCCTGATACTATGACTAACCCCGTACAAACCACTCGTCTATCTGTGTGAACACATCTGCGATCGGAAAGCCATACGTCTCCTCGTCGCAGAAGTATTCGATTCCTGCCGGCGTCTTCCTCACTGTGGTCGGCTATTGGCTTGCTCTGCAGTGAGCTGAACACGATGTGCGTGTTCACCGTGTGTCGCACTCTCTACTCGAAAGCACCACACCTATTCCTTTCTCAGGCGGCTTTCTGGCAGGGAGTCGGCGGGACTCGTTCAGCGTCCCCGACTTCGGGGCAGGCTGACAGACTGCCTGTCTCACCGATCACTTCTGGGCCTGTGAGACATATTTCCACCGGAAACGAAGCCAAGTAACTCATACACTGTTTCTCCCGGCTTTACACAGGTAGACTTGCACGCTGTCACCGCTGTGACACTAGCCGGAAAGGGTGTCATAGAACGGTTGGCATGGGTTTCTGACATCGGTCGAGAGGACTGCTATTGCTGCTTTTGAATGGCGGCAACATTTTGTATCTCTCAGACGCCGGGGTTCTGGAAGCTCCTGAGGTGTGTGAATCGTTCTATGACACCCTGCAGCCGTAAGCAATCCCATAAGACCGATGTATCACGCTGACTCATACTCGGGTATGACGTGGCAGGATCTGTTCGAGATGGCGAGTCAAGACGATCCAACGCAGGCCGTGACGGTAGAGACTGTCCGAGAGCAGTTAAGAGAAACCCGCGATGACTGATACAGACCCGAATCCGGCGCGGGTCGTCGCTGACGCAGACGTTCTCGCGGCTGATCTCCTCGTCGGCGGTGCCTCACGCCAGGCTCTCGACATGCTGCGGAGTCATTCTTGGACGACACTCGTCGCGAGTGATCCACTTCTTGAGGATGCAGTGGAGACAATTACTCAGACCAGCTCCGAGGAACTTGCGACCGCCTGGCGCAACCGCATCGAGAGCTGGCGCGAGCCAGTCGAACACCCTGTCGAGGACCACCCGGCGTTAGCCTCTGCGTATCGTGGAGGGGCAATGCACGTGCTCTCTCTTGACCCGTCGGTGACGACTGCCGACGCAGCAACACACCTCCGAGATCAGTTTCCAGTCAGCGTTCGTGAGCCTACTGCCTTCGCGGCGATATTCGATCCAGAACGACTGTATCCGAGTGTAGTTGGGGACGAATATCCCGGCCCTGACCGAAACCCGCGTGACTGACAGTCTTCGGGACGAGGAGTTCGGTATTCGGGACACCACCTGAAACGGGCCCGTTCCGAGTGCCGTCACCGCGAACAACCCAAACGGATGGGTTGTGATTTCAACGATTATCGACCACCTCTCTCATCTTCAGGGTTGTCACTGCCAGCGACGGAGTAATCGCTCCCGAGACGTGACGATGAGATATCTAAGAGGGTTGACATCCTCCTCCGCGTTCACGCGGCCGAATCCCACCGCACCGCTGGGTTGGGAGTGGCAGGGTTGCAGACTCCCAAGCCAACACACCGTTGGAATCGGTGAGTGACCGGTCGATGGGCAGTCTCTTGGGAGTGGCCACCCGGGGACTCCTCTCCGTTGTCGTGTTCGGACACCCAGTGTTGTGTTGGCCACAGTGAGTCCAACAGACTGCGACGGACTCGGAGTGACTTTCTCTGCGAGTATTTGCCCGATGGTTGGTGTGTGATTCCCACAT
>JAQCMZ010000539.1 GCA_028274825.1 Haloferacaceae archaeon | reverse complement strand
AGATGGTCCGGGATACTGCAGCCGTGATCGGCATTAATGTTTCATACTCCTGACCCTGTGAATCCCTCTCACCCTCTGTTTGGCCTTATGAAACAAATGATGGAGAATACCAGATGCTAACGTGGTTGTTTAACAGTCCACACTGCAGCCCAAACCGCGGCAAACTCATGATTGGCTATCGGGACTTTACAACATTAAGATTGTAATGACGGATTCATAGAGATTTCGAGGCGGATACCCCGAGGCCTGACCTCGGGGAGGAAGCCGACAGCCAACTCACGGAATAATACTTACAACCATCGCTTCCTGACGTCAGCGTAGTGACCGGCGGCCACAAGCGTTGCCAGTTACAGGCTGCCAGTCAACCAGCCCTTACAGTCGGGGTCGTTGAACCGTGAACGCCCAATTCTCGGTATAGAGTAACACTGGGTATGTTTGGGCAAGATGCGGTGAGTCCACCGACGAGCCACAGAGCTTGACCCCGAGGCAGTTGACCAGTATGGACTCTGCGTATCGGTGCTCAGACCGCCGCCCGTTTGAGGTTGAGAAATTCTAGAGTTGTTCATTCTGGGATTATCTGTGTTCGATGGCACAGACAAAACTTTACACTCACATGATTGTCATAGGACATATTTCATTGTGGCATAATGACGATACCGGGCGCGCCCTACACGTTGAACGATATGCTGCTCGAATAAGTGGCGATGAGAGACCCACTAATGGATCGTCAGCGTTCCAGACACCTGCGGTCCGCTCGCTGTCACCCTCAAGGCAATTTTGAGTGAGAGTACAGAGACTCAGTCTTCGCAGCCGCATCCGCCTTTTCGGAGCAGTTCGCCGACCGAACGGTCAGCGCCACAGTCAGGGCACACAACCTGGACATTCACGAGCACGTCGTAGTCGTCGTGATCGAGTTCATCGGCCGCAGCGAGCGAGGAGAAGGCGGATTCTGCCACCGCTGTGAGTCGGCTCTGGAGCTTTTCAACCGATTCGATCTTTCGCTCGCGCCGGTCACCGTGGTCTTCGGGGAGACTTGCCTCACGGTTCTTCCGCAGATACGTGTGGACGGCCTGATGGGTGACGAAGTCCGATTCAACCGTATCAACATCAACACCCTCACGCTTAAGCTGTCGTCGCGCACGCGTGGCGTCTGCGTTTTGATCAGATGACAGCGTCTCGTACGTCCCCGACACCTCGAATCCTAGGGGGGAGCTTCCGGCCTCGCGTAGCGCGGTCTCCAGCACCGTCTCGTTGAGTTCGTCGGCCAAGTTCCGTAGGCTTGTCCGCTCGCCCGACTCGCCGGTCCACGCTGCTTCGAGCCGGTGTCCCATATCGATGAGGTCGTACTCGTCTATGACGCGGGCCACCTTCGTCTGATGACTGCTCGATCTTGCCATGTGAGAACACTAACCGCGGAGCGTAACGTATCTAACGCTATCAGCGTAGTGTACAGCACATACTAGCGGAACTTGTTGGTGGTTACTTGATTGCTTCCACGTACGCGTACTCCTCGTTGAGACCCTTGGCGTCTTCGGGCAGCAGCGCTGCGACGAGAAATTCCACGTGATCGCTGAAGTAGTCGATAACGCGCGCGATTCGGTCGGCGTCGATTGCCTCCAGCGAGTCGAGAAGGACGAACGGCACCGTCTCATCGACATCGTGGACTAGGTACCCGGCGAGCGCGAACACTAGCCCAGTGACCTCACGCTCGCTTTCCGAGAGGTGCTCAATTGAGTCCTCGTAAGCGCTGCCATCCACCGTTGTCCGGACAGTGTGGAGGTTGAACCGCGTCCGGTTCACTTTCTGTCGCCCCTCGCGCACCTCAACTTCCCGCCGTTCGATCCAGATGCGATCAAGATTGTCATATGCCAAGATGTCGAGGACTGTCGACATGTGGTCATTGAACGCCTCAACCGCCTCCTGCTCAATCCGATCGACGCGAGTGCGGAGGTCGGCAAGCTCGTCCGTGATCGCCTCGCGCTCGGCAACGAGGTCTTCGCGCGCTGCAATCGCCTCTTCTCGGTCTGTGATCTCGTCGTCGATCGATTCAATCTCAGATTCCAGCTGTTCGATCCGAAGTTCGATGCTGTTAGTCTCGCGGTGGAGTTCAAGCGTTTCCTCGTGATGTTCGACTTTAATTGACTCCGCGGCCGACTCAAGTTCTTCGACAGTCTCTTTTTGATCTGCGATCTGCTCTTCGAGCTCTGACACCCGATTGTGGGCCGTCTCAATCTCTGTCTCAATCTCTTGAATCCGCCGCTCCGTGCGCTGTCGCTTCGATTGCTGTGTCTGGAGCGACGATCGTTCGTCAGTCAGGTCATCGATCTTAGAGCGCACCATGTTTCGCTCTTTGAGCTCGTCCGACCGGAGCTCCTGAAGCCGGTCGAGGGTGTTTTCGATCTGATCAGTCTCAGCCGTCGAACCGCAGGTCCAACAGGTGGTCTCGGTGTCGGCAACGAGCTCAGTCGTCGGGTCATCGTCGCCGGCTGTCGACCCAGCCGCATGGTCGATATCAAGCCGCCCCCCGTCAAGCATCTCCTGATTGAAGTCGATCACGCTTCCAAGTTTACCAATGGCTTCTTTGAGCGACCGTTCGCGCTCGCGAAGCCTCTTTAGATGACCGCCCAAGGTATCAATCTTTTCACTCGACTCGTCTAGATCTTCGAGTGCTGCCTCCAATTCCTCGCGTTCCGACTCTAGCCGTTCGATCGTCGACCGCTCGGTTTCGAGATCGAACTCCAGGTCCTCGAGTTTGGCCTGACCGTCACGAACACGCTCGAACGCCGCTTCAAAATCTTGCTTCCGTGTGCGGCTCTCTTCAACACCCGCGTCCAACGCGTCGAGCTCCGCTGTCTTCGCTTCGAGCTTCTCGCGGGCGTCCGCCAACTCAGATTTGGTTTCCCTGCGTTTCGCCTCCAGTTCGGGCAGCTCCTGTTCAAGTCCGTCGAGTTCCTCGATTCGGGCTTCGAGATCGTCGCGCTCCCGCGTGGCTGCCTCGATATCGACTTCGATGCTGTCCGTGTCGATTGGACGCATGATAACGTCTCTGAGATCGTTGCCGCGGGCGACCGCGCGTCGGGCCTCATTGTTATCGAGCAGAAACGCGAACAGGTTTGCGATCTCCGGGTCGTCCAGGTAGGGATCCCCACCGAACACGACCCCGCTATCAGTCCGCGTGAGCGTCCGCGTGTACGTTTCGTCGTCGATGGTGAGCGTCGCAGATCCTTCCGTTGCGTCCCCTTTGAGCGTGGACCGCTTGCTTCCGAGCCCCGCCATGATCGCCTGAAGAAACGAGGTCCTGTTCGTTGCGTTTCTGCCGGTGAGCACTGATACACCAGACGAAATCGTCACCGACGCCTCATTGATGCCACCGATATTGCGCACTTCGATCTCAGCGAGCGATTTTGTGACTGTGTCAGAAGACACACATGATATACTGCGTGAACTCTAATTAAATTTGCGTTGTTGTGTCAGCTTCTCATTATCGTGCAATCATTTTGAACCCGCCAATCTCAGGGAGTCAGTGTGGAGATGCGGTCAAAGGATGAGGCAATGTGAAAAATTGATCAATTTATTTACTGAACCGTCTCAATTGATATTGCAATTGTATCATAATAGGTTTTTT
>JAQCMZ010000295.1 GCA_028274825.1 Haloferacaceae archaeon | reverse complement strand
TTCTTCAATACCGATTTTATCCCAGTCGCCACCACCAGCCAATCGCCGTAATGTAGCTGCTGTTAGCCCACCGATGTCGAATGGGTCTGAATCATACCATTCGACGAAGCCATCGACCACTGCTGGCGGGTTAAACTGTCTCTCTTTATCTAAACTCCGAGCGATACGCAATGCAAGTTCTGTATCATCTGTGATGGTGCCTGCTGGTTGTCGATGCGTACCGTTCGCCAGCATTTCTGTCACACGGCTATGTTCCTCTACGATTCTATGTGGTGGCTTGAATTCGACGGGCCGCCCAAGCGCATCACCACAGGCCAGTCCGAGCAACACTCCGTTTGCGCGATCAGTCTGCGTTGGCATAGATGTGTCAATTATTAGCAAGCAGATGAAAAATTGTCTGCCTCTTCTCGAAGTTAGTGAAATAGGCTTATCAAATCTATATTAGGATGGGCAGTGCGAGATGCACAGCGCGTATCGGTCAGCATTGCTTTCTCTCCCATGGAGATCTATGCCATAGGAAGTAAGTGAGTTGATATGTAAGTATATTCGAGGAATGTAAACGGAGCGTTCTCGGTACTCGGATAGGCGGGGAAAATTGAACACTTACCGAAACGATTCATTGCCTGAAAGGGATAAAAAGTCGCCGCTGGCCTACCAGAGTGGACCGTCCTCCCGTCGAGATTCCGTCTGGGTGAGTCCCGGTTTGGGATCGTACTCCTTTGTTGGAAGGCTCAAACCTTCCACAGGTTGTCGCAAAGACTCGTTTGGGGTCGGGAATGCCCAATGATCGAGTGTCGCTTGAACCCACGTTTGTTCGTTGTCGACTGCCAGACGAAGCGTCGGTGTCAACGTCCCGGCGAACCATTGTCGTTGCTCCTCTCCAGATAGCGCGCCAAGCTCGCCGATGGCGACCCCATCGAAGTCAGGATAATTAAGAAATCCACTCACAAGCAGTTCTTCACCGTGGGGGATAGCCAACCATGAATAAGCCTGAAACGGCGCACTCGCCGGGTTTGTCACGACTAGCCCTGACTCGTTCAGCGGCCGGTAGTCTCCCGTGAGCGAGTCGGCGACGAAACCATAGAGCCCGTCGTAGCCAGCGAGTCCGGGTGCGAAGGTATCGACGTGGCTGGAAACGAACAGGTAGTAGCGACCCTCTCGGTGGACGACGTGTGGCCGTTCGATCTCTTGGTTCACACAGACGCTGTCGAAGATCGGCGGGCGGAACTCCCAGTCGAAGAGATCGCCCGATGGCGACACCGCGAGGCCGACACAGCCGTTGAACGCCTGCTGGTCGCTGTGTCCGCCGCAGGCGTCGGGTGCTGGCGGCGTATTCGACTCGAACAGCAGGTGTGTCCGGCCGGTTTCGGGATCCTCGAAGAACCATGGATCGCGGAACGTGTAGGTCATCTCTCCTGACTGGGCCTGGGTTTCGTACCACTCGCCGTCCGGCTCCAAGAGGATCTCGTGGCTCCAGGATCCCTCGATGGTCGGCTTGCCGTCATCCCTCTCAACAGTCGCACCGTGGCCGACGGCGAGCCGCTGGGTGTAGGTTAGTTCGTCGCTGTCGGCATCGCCCGCAGCCGTATAATAACAGAAGAGTTCGCCGCCGTCATACAGTGCTGATCCGGCCCACTGCCGAGTGCCGAGGGCGTCGTCACCAAAGACGGGCCCGCAGTCCGTCCACTCGCGGCCGTCGCGGGAGACAAAATACCGGTGTTCGGCGATATCATGTCGCTCGCCGGGCGTCACGTCGTCCGGTGCCGTCAGTGAGATTAATATTTGCCAGCCATCGACGGTGGCGATCTCGCCGCTTCGGGTCCGTAATGGCCACGTATCCCAGACGTGGTAGTCAGGGGCCGGGTCGTTGTCCGGCACTCCAGCGGGGGGTGCGACCGTCCCATCGGTTCGCTCGATCCGGTCGGCTGCTTCGCGGCTCCAGCGACTCCATTGCCGGTCGGCGTTCGGCTCGCTCATCTCTCCTCCATCAGTTGGTCAACGGCCGCTCGGTCTGGCAGTGCGGTCATCGCCCCGCCCTCAGTCGTGGCGAGCGCGGCAACCGCGTTGGCGAACGCGAGTGACTCGCTTGGCTCGCGGTTCTCGACGAGGGCGGTGATCGCGCCGGCGAGAAACGCGTCGCCAGCACCGGTCGTGTCGGCGGCGTCGATCTCATATCCAGTATGGTGCCACTCGCCGTCACCCCACGGCGAGTCGCCTTCGGCGATCGCTCGCGCACCGCCTCGGCCCTCGGTGAGTAGAACGACTTCCGGACCTTTCTGCCGGAGTCGCTCGGTGAAGCTCTCCTTGGTGGTGTCAAATGCAATCGGCTCGAAGTCCTCTCGAGTCGTTTTCAACACGTTCGTTTGCTGCAGCATTTGGTCGAATGTCAGTGTCATATCATCGTCGTCGGTCCACAGCTCCGGCCGGGTGTTTGGGTCGAAGACGATTCGACAGCCCGCCGCCTGTGCCCGCTCGACCAATTTGAACGTCGCCGAGCGCGCCGGCTCAGTTGATAGCGTGACACCGCCGACGACAAGCCAGTCAACCGCCGACAGCGTCGCCGTGTCAACCACGTCTGTCTGGAGGACGGTGTCGGCAGTCCGCTCACGGTGGAAACTGAACTCCCGCTCGGCCTCGGTTCCGTGGCTGACGAAGGCGAGTGTCGTCGAGTTCTCGACACGTGTAATGAACCGCTCGGGGAGCCCTTCGCTTGCAAGGCGGTCAGCGAGGAACTCTCCGAAGGGATCAGTCGAGAGGGTCGTACACAGCCACGGTGTTTCCTCCAAGCGGGCCAACCCCACCGCGACGTTCGCGGGCGCGCCGCCAGCCCGCCGATCGAACGTCTCGACCCCCGACAGCGGGCCGGGGCGGTCGGGAATGAAGTCGATCAGGGCCTCACCGGCGACCAACACGGATGGCTCGGACTCAGTCATCGGCACTGGCTGGGGTGTCCTCACTCGCGTCGGCGGTTGCTGGCTCGGAGAGCCCGTGGGCGAGTGCCGTCTCGCTGTCGGCATCGAACAAATGCAGGTTCGATTTGTCAAAGACCACCGAGAGCGGTTCGTCCTCGCCGATATCGGCGGCCGGGCCGACGCTCATCAGGAGCTGTCCGCTGGCACCGGGGTCTTCCATATCGACGGTCGCGCTCTGATCGGTAACGAGATAGACGAATATCTCCTTGCCCATCGGCTCGGTCACGTCGGTGTAGGTGTCGATTTGAGCGGTCACATCGCCGGTTGCAGAATCACTCGACAGGACGTGTTCAGGGCGCACCCCGAGGACGACTTCCTGGCCGACTGCTGCATCGATCGTGCTTGGATCGAAATCAACGTCGATGTAGCCCGCATCCGACTCGAAGCCGTCGGCTGTCAGGGTGCCCTCGATGAAGTTCATTGCTGGCGAGCCAATAAAGCCCGCGACGAACAGGTTGGCCGGCTCGTTGTAGCATTCCAGCGGCGGCGCGAACTGCTGGAGATCGCCGTCGTCGATGACGGCGATCCGATCCGACATCGTCATCGCCTGGGCCTGATCGTGGGTGACATAGACGATGGTCGTATCGAGTTCGTCGTGAATCCGCTGGAGCTGGGTTCGCATGTGAACCCGGAGTTCGGCGTCGAGATTAGCCAGCGGCTCGTCCATCAGGAACGCATCGGGTTGGCGAACGATCGCCCGCGCGATGGCGACGCGTTGTCGCTGGCCGCCGGACATCTCGCTGGGCATCCGATCCAACATTCCGTTGAGCTGAACCGTATCCGCGGCCTTTTCGACGCGCTTGTCGATCTCTGCTCCGTCGAACTTGCGGAGCTGTAGCCCAAAGGAGATGTTGTCGTAGACGTCCTTGTGGGGGAACAGCGCGATGTTTTGGAAGACCATCGCAATTCCTCGATCCTTGGGCGGCAGTTTGGTTACGTCACGGTCGCCGATCGAGACCGTTCCCGAGGTGGGTTTGGTGAGTCCTGCGATGGTTTCGATCGTTGTCGATTTCCCACAGCCCGACGGGCCGACGAGCGTGACGAACTCGCCGTCCTTGATGTCGAGGTTGAGGTCTTCGATTGCGATGTCGTTGCCGTACTCCTTTCTGATGTGTTCGAGTTCGATGGTTGCCATTATTCTTTCAGTGCTCCAGAGGTGAGTCCGCTGACGATTTTCTCCTGGGCGATGACGACGAGCGTCGCCACCGGCAGGACTGCGACGATGCTTGCGGCTGCCATCAGGTCATACCGGATCTGGAACTGCGAGCGGTAGGAGATGATGCCGTCGACGATCGGGGCCCAGTCTTGGGCCGCTGCGCCGGTCATCAAGAAGGAGAAGAAGAACTCGTTGTACACAGCGATGAAAGTGAGAATCCCAGCTGTTGCCACGCCAGGCGCAGAGAGGGGGACAATGACTCGGAACAACGCGCCGAGTCGGGTGGTTCCCTCGATGCGTGCGGCGTCCTCAAGCCCATCTGGGATCTGGCCGTAGAACGTGGTGAGGATGAAGATCGCCAGCGGCAGGAACACCGCGCTCAGCGGGATGACGACGCCGCCGGGCGTGCTGTACAGTTCCGGCGGCGTAATTCCCAAAAAGCTGATCTGCTGATTGAACAGCTGGAACAGCGGAATGAAAAAGGCCGCCGGTGGAAAGAAGCTGATGACAAGTACCGCCAGCATCATCAGCCGCTTGCCACGGAACTGAAGTCGGCCGAAGGCGTAGCCCGCGAGGCTAGCGATGAGCAGAACGAAGATCGTCGTCAGCGTCGCAAACACGAGGCTGTTGAACATATAGAGGTGGAACGGAACCTGCTGGAAGATCTCGATAAACGAGCTGGGATCGAACCCAGTCGGCAACAGGCCAACACCCTCACTGACCCGGCTCCCATCCGAGAAGGCGATCATCGTGAGCCAGTACAGCGGGAGCAGCGTGGTAAACAGGAAGAAGATCGCCACGGTGGCGAACATCGCTCGATAGACTTTCTTCGGATTGGCGATCGCGCTGTCGACCCAGTTGGTGAAGAGGCCGCCTGTGTCGTCATCGGTACTGTCCGTCTCGGGCTGTGTCGATTGGCTCATTGATGGGTTCCTCCCGAACTGAACTTGAGTGCAAGGAGGTAGACGGTGATCGCCACCCCGATGATGATCGCCGTAATGAAGGCGACTGTCGCTGCCGACGCGTAGGCCTGCGTCGAACCGAACATAGTATCGACCACCAGGCAGGATAGCGATGGAACCGTTCCACAGCCCGCCCCAGAGGCCTCGATGATACCGTACACGCGCATGGCGTCGATCGTACGGAACAACATCGCCACGAGCAGGGCAGGCAAGATGAGCGGCAGTGTGATGTGGCGGAACCGCTGCCACGGTGAGGCTCCCGCGACCTCGGCGACATCATAGAGGCTCTTGTCGATGCTCTGCATCCCCGCAAGGATGAGGAGTGCCATGAACGCCGAGGTCTTCCAGATGTCGGCGACCGTGGTGATAATAAAGGCGTCAGTACTGTCGGTCAGCGGGTTCGCCCCGAAGACCCCGATTGACTGTAGTGGTCCCGACAGGAAGCCGACTGAGGGGTTAAACAGGAGATAGAACAACATCCCCTGAATGACGATCGGGATCGCCCACGGGAGGATGATTGCGACCCGCACCCATCGCCGACCGCGGTACTCCTTGGCCATGATGTAGGCCTGTCCGAACCCGATCACCGTCTCGAAGACGACGCTGATCACCGCAAAGGCGATGGTGACCAGCAACGCCTGGCGGAAAAACGGCGTGCCGCCGGTGAGATCGATGAGAGGTCGGGCTAGCAGTGGGTTCTGGTTGGTGAGAACGTCGATGTAGTTCTGGATGCCGACGAAGTCGCCGACTTTGGCCGCACCGAACAGTTCGTCCTCGAACAGCGAGAGCTTGAACGTTCGCCACAACGGCCAGAAGGCGATGACGGCAAGCACGAGGAACGCCGGAATCAACAGCAGATAAGCGTAGGCCTCCTCGCTGAGGTTTTCCATCCACGCGAGTCCCCGTTTAATCGGGTTCTTACTGCGGGATGGCTGTGATTCAGTTGCCATTGGCGTCTCCGTTTATGTGATTGATAGACATGGGTGTAACATGAGGATCGGTTCTACAGGTCTTCCAACTCCGACAGTGCTGTCGAGAGGTCACCCATCGCCTCCGAGGGAGCCTTGTTGCCTTGGAAGGCATCGTTGACTTCCTGGTGGATCTGCTGCGACTGCTGTGGCCAGACTGGCGTAACAGGTCGGGAGACAGCACTGTCGCCGGCGATAGCGAGCGTCTCGGAATAATCGCCGTACGCCGGGTGATCGCCTGCCAGACTCTCGACGAGGTCGGGTTGGTGTGGGAGGAAGCCGGGGCCGTCAAGAACGGCGGCTTGGACTTCCTCGGAGTGAACCGCCCGGAGGACTTCGAACGTTTCTGCCATATCGTCGGTGTGGGGATTGACGCCCAGCAGCCAGCCACCCTGTGCAGCGACCGTTCCGCCGAGGCCCTCGCTCTCGACCTCGCTTTCCGCCCGACCGTAGGGCATCGGCATCACGCCGAGTTCCTCGCCGTTGTTGAACTGCTCGTCACCCTCGGCCATGCCAATGGTGTAGGTCCAGTTTCGCATCGCCACCGCGTTGGAGTCGCCGACGAACGCGCCGTCGGTGTCGGGTTCGGACCAACCGAAGACCTCTTCGGGAGCACACTGGGTGATGTCCTGGCTGGCATCGCCGTTACCGTACACCATGTCGCGGGCGACGTTGATCGACTCGATGACCGCCTCGTCTTCGACCGTGACGGGTCGATCCCCGACTGGGCCGAACAGATTGTCGAGGCCACCGAAGTAGGCCCCGGCGTAGGTTGACATCAGTTCGCTGAACGAACAACAGGAAAGTCCGGCGTAGCTGTCGGCTTGCCAGACGTACCCGTAGTCAACATCCGACTGTTCGTGGACCTCCGCGACGGTCGCACTCCACTCCTCCCACGATGGCGGGTCGGTCGCCCACGTCTCAAAGTCGCTGTCGGAGTACCCCGCCTCACGGAACAGATCCTTGCGATACTGCATCGTTGGATAGTCCGGGAAGAAGGGGAGTGCCCACATCTC
>JAQCMZ010000538.1 GCA_028274825.1 Haloferacaceae archaeon | reverse complement strand
CTCAGAGGGAAACAGTGTAGTGAGCCGACGCATAATCCGAGATGAGGAGCCGTTGTCGTACACAGACTCGGCTTCCTCATTCCTTCCGAAAGATGTCTCGATAAGCCACCGCAGTCACACGGTTTCTTGCTTAACTGAAGACGGATGACGTGTGGAAGTTACTCGACTTCGGCCTGTGATTACCGAATGTCAGTGCGTAGTGTATCACCGCGAAGCGTCTCTCCTCGTGGGACAACCACAGAGCAGACACGGCGCCGAAGTCACTCACAACCCAGTTCATGCAGTATCGACGAACCCGTGCGTCCGGAATCGAACGGGGTCACAATAGTTATGCGTTCGCCCGGGATATGCTCGTCAATGAGCAAGTCAACGGACTTACCAGCAATAGAGGAATTGCGCCCAGAGGTTGTCCCAACAATCGGGGAGATGCCGGCGTTGGGAATGGGGACGTGGGAGTTGACCGACCCGGAACGGTGTCCGAAAGCCGTGCAAACAGCCCTCGAAATGGGGTATCGGCATATCGATACTGCGCAGGTATATGACAACGAGACACTTGTCGGGGACGGTCTCGCTGCCGCAGATGTCGACCGTGATGAGGTGTTTCTTGCAACGAAGATATGGATCGACAAACTAGGATATGAAGACGCTATTGAGTCGGTATACGCGAGTCTCGACCGGCTGGGGGTCAAAGCTGTTGATCTGCTGTACGTCCATTGGCCGGCCGGTGCGTACGACCCTGCGGAGACGTTGGAAGCGTTCGACCGGCTCCACGAAGAGCATCTCACAGACCAGATTGGAGTCTCGAATTTCGGGACAGACGAACTCGCCGCAGCGGAGGAACACGGCTCTGTGCCCGTTTCTGTAAACCAAATCGAGTGTCACCCGTTACTCCCTCAGGGACCGCTGAGAGACGCCTGTGAGCGGCGAGATATCGACGTCGTTGCGTACTCGCCGCTCGCCAGAGGAGCTGTGTTCAGCACCACTGAGATTAACACTGTCGCAGACCGGCACGGTGTGAGCCCTGCGCAGGTGAGTCTCGCCTGGTTACGGCAGTCTGGCAGTGTAACGATCCCGAAGGCCTCGAGTACGGACCACCTCAGAGACAACTGGCAGTCGCTCAGTTTGAAACTCGACGAGACAGATATACAAACGCTTGAGCAAATCGAACAGCGTGCTCGACAAGTCGACCCACGATTCGCCCCGTGGCGGTGACTTTTGCTCATTCGTGACGGTGGCCCCATTCGCCCGCCAGTCTCACACAGATGCTGGCGATGATGAGAGTCAAGTTGTGAATCTCGAGAGTGTTGCCGGATCGACCGCGGGTTCACAGGTTCACCCCGTCAAGAATCGTCTGAAGTCAGACGGGCGTCAGACGCAAAATTCACACTACCTCGCCCTACACGTGTAGATGATGGAAAGTCGGACACCTGGTTTGTTGGGGGCGATGCGGATGGACGTGTATCGTCTTCACGATATGTGGATGGAACTCCTCTTTCCGCGGCAACTCGACCCGAGTTCGGTGCTCGGAAAATGGCAGCCACAGTCGGCAGTAGAGAAACTTGGATACTACCTGTGGGCAACGTTGGGCACACCACTAGTCGTGGTCGGATATCCACTCTTGTTGATCGGGGTCGCCACACGATTTTACGTCGGAAAGCTCGATTCAGCCGTCACTCGGCTCGGACTTCTTGGCGCCGTAGCGGTTATCGCAATCGGATGGGGCGGACTCACAGCACTGAGCCGCGTCCAACTCAGTCAAGCCGCATTCCTCTCGGTTGGAGGCGCCAGCATCGTCGCGACGGTATCGGTCGTGTTGTCAATTCTGGTTTCGCGAATCGATGGCAACGTAACGAGCGTCCTCCTGGCGTATCCGTTCGGGTTGACCGCGTTGTTTCTCCCGCCGGTGGTGGCGGCACTGTCGTATCCGCCGCTCGAATCCGTCATCCTTCCGCCCAGCTACCAGTTTGCCCGGTGGATCCTCGATACGATTCTGTGGGTCGGCGGAATTGAAAGCTGGCTCCGTGCGAGTTTCACTCTCGAAGAATTCGGCGCGGCCTTTGGCCTCCCGGGACTCGGGTACGTGCTCATGTGGCTGGGAATCTCATTTCTGTTGGGATGGATTCTGGGAACGCTCGTCACGCTCGCAGATGTGATTCGACCGAAAGCCTGAATACCTTCTTGAGTTAAATTCGCGGGCATTTCAATCCTCCCCGCTTCCACAAGATACAATCGCTTCGACCAGCGCAGAGACAACTAACAGGAGACACGTACCCTGTAGTTTGTCCTCGGATCAAGAATCTAGCATCATATCGAGCAGTGTCGCAGTTGGGTCGACAATCCCGAGGCAGCTGAACCGACAACTCCTGAAAAATGTCTTTTTGTACTATGACATCTTATCGAACGGTGTTAATGCAATTTGACCTCGCTCGAGCGTTTGGCGGACTGATACTTCTGGTACTTCTCGGAGTGGGTGGGCTGATTGGGGGCGGGATGATGGGCCTACAGACAACTCTGATGATGGTGCTCCCTTCGATGCTGGTGTTTGGTGCGGTAGCGTTTGGCTTGGGCGTCAAACACGGCGAGTACCGCACGACACACTGAGAATTAGGCCAGACTCACGCTCGCGATTCGGTCGTGAATATCAGTTGTGCGATGTGAACTACCCCACCCTCCCGCGCTCGGGGCTCCTCGCCCCTCGGTTGTT
>JAQCMZ010000293.1 GCA_028274825.1 Haloferacaceae archaeon | reverse complement strand
CAGGTTCTGCAGGTCGACGACGTGAGATCCGTCATTGGCCTCAACGGTGACACTCTGGATTGCTCGGACGACGAGATCAGCGAGCACATTCTTATCGAGTTCGGCACCCTTGCCAGTCATCGACGTCTCGGCGACCGATTTGAGGAGTTCGGTATCGTCGGGGTCGACATTCTCAGAAATCGCATCGACCTCTTCTCGCGCTTGTTCACTGGCGAGTGTGAATCCCTTGATGACGGCCATCGGGTGGATCTTTTGATCGATGAGTTCCTCGGCATTTTTCAGAAGCTCGCCTGCGGTTGCGACGGCAGTTGTAGTCCCGTCGCCTGCCTCATCTTCCTGTGTTTCAGCGACTTCGACAATCATCTCGGCCGTTGGATTGTCGATGTCCATCTCGGTGAGGATTGTGACTCCGTCATTCGTGATGGTCACATCGCCCATCGAGGTAACCAGCATTTTGTCCATTCCTTTCGGACCGAGAGTCGACTTTACAGCCTCTCCTACAGCCTTTGCTGCCGAGATATTGTATTCCTGCGCGTCCTTATCCTTAACACGCTGAGAGTCGTCTCCCATGATAACCATGGGCTGTCCCTGTGTACGTTGACTCATATTACAAGCCTTGATTGATTGTGATTCTATATAATTCTTTCTTTTGATGGTGTCCTAGCTTTTCTACGCCAGACGACACCCAACCGCTGAACCCGGCCCAGACCGGCCCGCGAATCCTTAATTTTCGTGATAAGAGTTACGCTACTCCAGACTGTAATCGTCCCCTTCTGTTCTCGTTTAAGTACGCGAGGTACCTCGATTGGCGACAGGACACCATCACTGATATGATACTGAACTCCTCAACTCGAGCCCGGAACACTCGCTCAGAATCGCCCGTCGGATGGCTCCCTCCCTTGGGGTCCACAGGAACTGAGCGAGTACGGGTAGCTTCTGACGTGTGGCCCGTAGGTTGTCAGCAGGACACCCGAGCGTCACATTCCCTGGCTAAATGGCTCACCCCGGGCGTTGTCACCTTGGTCTATCTCCGGAGACCGCTAGTGCGGGACTCAAACAGCCACAGTCACTGTCCGGTGGCGAGTGACTAACGGCCGTTCGACCGGCCACTTCTATCCCCGTCGAACACACTGACAGAGCCGCTTCAGCCGTGAGAGAACCTGTTCTGACTACCGGCAGTCGTGGGAGTATCTAGTGTGATTCAGTATTAGCGTGGTTGAGAAATCGAAGCGTTTACTCCCGGACGAAGAGACAGTCAGTGACTCCGGGAATCGAGGAGATGACACGCCGGAAGAGGGATTCGAACCCCCGATCCCGTGAGGGAACACGCTTTCCAGGCGTGCGCCTTACCACTCGGCCATCCCGGCTCACCTACATTTTGCCCAGTGTTCGAGTTAAGTCCTTCCTTTCGGTATCAGGCGATATTCGGTCGTATACGCCACGAGAGCGACGATTCCACCAATTACAGCCGCAACACCCAATACTCTCGCGTACCCAGTCGGAATCTCACCCCCCACAAGTACGTATGCCTGGACGGAGACGAGGAAAATCAGTACCCCGATACTCCCCCACAAGATGGCCGACTTGAGCCGCTGTCGTGTCTGTTGGCGACTCTCCAGAAGCGCCCGCACCCCACGCTCAACTATCGGATCACCTCGGTCACTGGTGTCTTCGTTCCCGCTCGCTGATGGCTCGGCCTCTGTAGATTGATTGCTATCGGTCGGATTTGTGGTTTCGCTCCTGCTATCTCCTTTTGTGGGCATTTCCGCCGGTGGATTGCCTTCTGACTCGGGAGGAGACATTATCCTAAAATTGCGATTGGTTCTGTGTCTGCACTCATACTCACAACCAGTGTGCCGAGATTAACAACGTTTCTACTGTATGAGTGCTTACACAATTCAAAACGAGAGTTCACGGCTTCGACCGTGCACGGAACGCATTGACAGCGGTGTCGGGCATCTCGGATACCCGTCTTTTGTCACTCCTTAGCGCCGACGCGAGAAATCCCCCGGTGATTCTACAGGCGGAACAGGCCGAGTGTGAGGGGTCGGACGGAACTCTTCGAGGAGCGATGACGAGAATCGGCGATTCTCGACGGATGCCCCCGGAGGGTGAAGGCCGTCGAAGGATTCACGAACCCACGTGACACAGCAGGAGCGAG
>JAQCMZ010000537.1 GCA_028274825.1 Haloferacaceae archaeon | reverse complement strand
CAGCCGCGAACTCGCCAATCGGTCGGTCACCGAATTCGTCGTACGGGTCGTCGTCCATGTGAAAGTAGATTCCGTCCCGGCGAGAATAAATCCCGCCCTGCTGTCGACGTTTCTCAGCCGAATCCGGCGACTCCAGTCGTAGAGGAGCTCAAGGGGACACTCATAAACTCAGTCGATCACATCGGGTTAGAGGAAGTGTCTGTTTGGACGTAGTGTGAAACGGACCCAAACAGACAATCAGATCGAAGAAGAGCATCTGCTTAATTTTGTCGTCAATAGCCTCAACGAAGAGCTTCCAATAGATCTCGCAGACGGTGTAAAGATCTCATCAGAGACGCTCTATGAGGTCCTCGCTGGCGCCAGCGCCAGCGGGACCTCTGTCAACCACATCTGCGAGACGACAGAAGACTCTCCACACGCCAATACCGTCCGTGGACACCTTACCGATCAGTTTGACCTCGATACTGTCGAGCAAGTTGGAGACACGCTGCTCCAACGGGATACTGTCGATACGCTTCCTGATCGACCGGTGGAGGTCGTCGCCGACCTCCACCTCGATCCCTACTACGGCGATGAAGACGAGACAGAAGCTCTCTACTCCTCACTGGCCAAGCGTGGAACAACTACGTTTCACGCTTATGTAACACTCTACGCACGGGTGCGCAACAAACGCTACACGCTAGCAGTTCGCCAGCTGGTCGCTGGCGAAACCTCAGGTGACGTACTCGGTGAGTTCCTCGAACTGCTTGACGGTCTTGACCTGCGCGTCAAGGCCGTCTATCTTGATCGGGGTTTCTACAACAGCACCTGCCTAGGGTTGCTGTACGCCTACAATTATGCTTACGTCATACCGGTTGTCAGATGGGGTGATACCATCAAAAATGAACTCAGCAGTGGTTGGAGCCGTGTGATCGAACACGAGCTAGCTGGGAAGGTGACGTTCCCTGTGTACATCGATTGCGTCTACCAGCAAGGTAGATACGACGAACATGGGGTGGCGCGTCACGGCTACGCCGCTGACGCGCCGTTCATTGAGACTCCACGCGATGCCCGAGAACATTACCGCAAGCGGTTCGGCATCGAATCGTCCTACCGGTTGGCTAGGAAGAGCCTCGCTCTTACGAGCTCTCGTGATGCCGGATTACGGATGTTGCTGTTTGTCGTGAGCCTGCTGTTACAGAACGTCTGGCGCTATCTACACTGGATGTACGTGGCGGCGCCCCGCCGCGGGGGGCGCCGCCTCTTGGAGTGGTCATTCGTAGAGTTCTGCAACATGGTGCTCCGCGCTGCCTGGACAGCACTCGGAGTTCGTCGAGCTGTTCCAGCGAACCAACCGCTCGACAGTCGGTTCTTCCGGTAGTTGCCCTCGGATCAGGGCAGCGTTCCTGAGTGGCAACACCGTCGCGTCGGCGGCTGAACGCCGCCGACAGCGACTGGTCACTGGTAGAAATCACGGTCACCGTCTTGCTGAAGGCTAGCCAGCCACCGTAGACACAGATTCACCACCTACTGGAGGAGGTCGTGAGGTACTCGATGTGATCGACTGAAGATGCATTCGATGTCTCATACTCTCAGCGTCACATTTCTCGCCTCCTGCGGAAGTTCGGAATGAATTACGCTATTCCTCGTCCAGAATCACCAGACAGACCAGAGAATGCAGAAGAGATGCTCGACGAGCGCCTTCAAGAGGCGCTCGCCGAGCTTACTGATGAATCTGACCAGGGAGATGATATTGTGACTGACGGTGGCGTGATTATTGGGTTTATTGACGAGGCCTGGCCACAGCCGACGGACAATCGCCGTCGGCTGTGGGCATTTGGGACACCGACAATTCAGAAAGAAACACCGACAGAGAACTTCGAGGACGCTGTTATCGGCTTCTATGCGTTGAATGGTGAGAGTGTCGTCCGGTGTAAGCCAGATGTGACTAAAGAGTCATTCGCGGAAGTTTTCTTGCGAATTCGAGAGCATAATCCGACGGGGCGGATTCTGCTCGTCTGTGATAATTTCTCATCCCATTTTGCGAATCTAATTGATCACGTAGTTGAATCGCTTGAGATAACTCGTGTTTCGTTACCGAGCTATTCACCAGATCTGAA
>JAQCMZ010000534.1 GCA_028274825.1 Haloferacaceae archaeon | reverse complement strand
TATTATCAGATGGGTGTGACTGTTTCGGCATGAGCCTCGGGGTTGTCGTCCCTGCGTTTCGGCCAGATGTTGAGCGGCTCTCGGCGTACGTGAGCGCGCTCAACGGTCGGCTATCGCCGGAGACACTGTGGATCGAACTCGACGACCCGCTGCCCGAGACACGCAAGAGAGTCGCCGAGATGCCCGCAGAGGTGAACACTGTCGAGAGTCGCCAGGGCAAAGGTGCGGCGATCACCAGAGGATTCGAGCGGCTCGACACAGACGTACTTGCGTTTGCAGATGCCGACGGGGCGACGCCGGCAGAATCAATCAAGCAGGTAGTCGAGCCGGTCACGGACGGGACCGCAGATCTGAGTGTCGGCTCCCGTCGCCATCCCGACACGACGATTCGGGGTCACCAGACGCTCGCTCGCCGTCGGCTCGGAGATGGGTACGCGTGGCTTGCCCGCCGGCTTATCGATGCACAGCTGTACGATTATCAGTGCGGTGCGAAAGCCATCACGCACGATACCTGGGCAAGAGTGCGTGAACGGCTGTGCGAGCCCGGATTCGCGTGGGATATCGAGCTGATAGCTCAGACAGCAGCATCAGACAGCCGGATCGTTGAGGTACCGATCGAATGGGAGGATGCACCTGGGTCGACGGTCGCTCCGCTTCGTGACGGAGGACAGATGCTCCGTGGGTTACTCGTGTCTCATCACCGATCGAGAATGGAACGGGGAGCATGGGTTCACAGGCTTCTGGCCAACGGCCGAGAGCGCCCGCCAGCGCTCATTGATCGGTCGGTCCCAGAGAAGCCGTGAAAATGCGACTCCTGGATACACTTGTCTCACCGTCTCGATTCGGGCAGTTCGTCTCTGTCGGTGCTGCCGGTGCCGTGGTGGATCTCACCGTCAGTTCTGCACTGACGATTACGGGAGTTGCGCCCCCAGAGTGGGCCAAAGTTGGCGGTGCCGAGTGTGCGATTGTGCTGATGTTCCTGATTAACGACCGCTGGACGTTCACCAATTACGGCACACCAGGCGTCGGGCCAACCCTTCGTCGGCTTCTGCGGTCAAATCTCGTCCGATCAGTGGGACTGGTTGTCCAGTTTTTCGTCGTCAAAGGCCTTACACAGCTGGATTTCACGGTCACGCTCGGTCAGATGAATATCTGGGCACTGGTGACGATGCCCATCGCGATTGGCTGTGCCGT
Organism: Haloferacaceae archaeon; assembly: GCA_028274825.1. GTDB lineage: Archaea > Halobacteriota > Halobacteria > Halobacteriales > Haloferacaceae > J07HR59. Next base: position 3,450 of record JAQCMZ010000534.1, on the reverse strand, counting down.
GCTCGTCAATTACGTGGCTGAGAGTCTTCTAACGTGGCAAGTCCAGACCGATACCTAGCCTAGGTAGTCTGGTGTCTCTGTTTGTGATCCCTGTAGTCCCGTGGCCGTGAGTTGAATATCAGCACTCACAAGACGGCGTTCCGATGAATATCCTCCAGTAGTGAGGGTGTGAGAATCGGATGAGGGCGTCTGCATCCGAATCACAATTCTTAACCAGTGGTCACTGTTTGCTAGTAATAGCGGGATGGGATAGTCAGGAGATTCCGCCGGGCTCATAACCCGGAGATCGGTGGTTCAAATCCACTTCCCGCTACTTCATCTGTTTTCTGTTTCACGCGAAATCTCATCACGATAGCGAGGTGAAATCCCAGGGGCGTCTTCGAGAGAGACTGTCTTCGACTAGCGGATCTCGTCTTTTTTGTGTGAGTTTGCTCGTGATTCGATATCATCTGTGGAATTGAAAATTTCAGTATTCTGGGGGCTTTCACCAGCAGATCTGGGCTATGAAAGAGGCTGAAAGACGGTGAGGACAATTGGAGGTTGCCCAACACACGATATCGACGTGGAAACCCGCTCAGAGACTCCGTCTCGGAGCAGAGTGAAACCGAACCGAACCGAACCGAACCAAGCCAAGCCAAGCCAAGCCAAGCCGAGCCGAGAGGGATTTGATCTCCACGTCTGCAGATGGCCGAGACAGATTACTCTCGAAGCGCGGTCACGGGGCGTTCGTTGGCGGCCTTCCAGGCAGGATACAGACCGCTAACGATTCCGACAGTGATCCCGAATCCCAGCGCGAGAAGCAGGTACCAAACGTTCTGCGTGACGAGAACCATCGACCGTTCGGCCGGAGTCGCGGTGACGAGTCCGATAACAACAACCGCGGTGAGAAGCACACCGGTGACACCTCCAGCAGCGCCGATCAGCCCTGCTTCGCCGAGCAACATCCGCATCACGTCGCCTTTCTCGATACCGACAGCTCGCATCACACCGATTTCACCGCGTCGTTCGACGGTGCTCATCAGCATCACATTGAAAATCGAGACACCAGCAACGACAAGCGAAATCCCGCCCAATCCGAGAAGGAACGAACTCAGCAGGTCGAAGAACTCTTGAATCTCGTTAGTCACCTCAGCGAGTTCGAAAATTTCGACCCGTTGTTCACGCGAATTTAGCGCTTCGCGGACGTTATCGGCTGCCAACTGTGCTTCTCCACCGGAGTCTGCTCGCAACAGCACCTGGTCGTACCCATCGCCAGCGAAGGCTGATTCGGGCAGAATCACCGCCGAATCTGGGGCCACCGGTGAAAACGTCTCCTGTGACTCGAGAATAGCGATCACCCGGATCTGTGCTCCTTCAATCTCGATTGTCTGTCCGACATCGATATCAAGAGTCTCCGCGAGTGCCGCCCCGATGACGGCCCCCTGACGGAGACGATCAGGGAGCCGCCCTTCGGCGGCTGTGTACGCGACTCCGGGGCGGTTCAACCCATAGATGGTGGCGAACGACTGGTCGGTGTTGGATTCCACGACGGTTCCCCCAGTTTGGATCGGCACCACCGCTGCCTCGTCGCCGACAGCCCGTTGCATCGCGGTGACATCCTCGTTTGTGAGTTGTTGAATTCCACGGTCACTGTTCGGGGAGACGACCGCCTCCGCGCCGAGATCGCCGATGGCGTCGTCGGCTCCGATAGCAAGCACGTTCCCGAAGATCCCCAACGATGCAATCGCGAACACACCGATACAGACGCCCAGCACGGCCAATGCGGTCTGGAGACGATTCCGGCGAAGATTCCTGACGGCAAGCGTGAGCGCCGGAGTGCGGTCGGTAGTCGTCATCTAGAATCCCCATCAGACGGCGATTCTGTCGGTGTTTGCTCGGCTCTGCTAGCCGCTCCGGGATCGGTATCGCTAGTGGATTCAGCGCTGGCGGGCGGTCTCGAGGCAGGCTGCTGAGAGTCATCTACCGATCCATTTTCTCTCGCTCGCGCGTCAGACGGCGTTGATCCGGGATCTGATTCCCAATCGAATTCAGTGGTGGAACTAACGAGCGGATGTGCATTCTGTGACACGACACCATCGGTCAACTCGACGACTCGATCGGCGTATTCTTCGACAAGCGGATCGTGAGTCACTGCGATCACGGCGACACCGTCTTTACGGATCCGCTCGAACTCTGCGAGAATTTCAGTTCCGGTGTCGGTATCGAGATTTCCGGTCGGCTCATCCGCCAGTAATACGGCGGGCTCGTTGATCAGCGCCCGGGCGATAGCGACTCGCTGTTTTTGTCCCCCAGACAGTTCATTCGGCGTGTGACTGGTTCGGTCGCCAAGGCCGAACCTGGAGAGCAGGTCGGTCGCTCGTGACGATGCGTCACCCGGGTCGAACGTCGTCGGAAGCGCCACATTCTCCATTGCTGTCAGTGTCGGGAGAAGGTGGAAATCCTGGAACACAAACCCAATCGACTCTTTCCGCGCGGCGGTTCGTTCAGCCTCGTCCAGCGTCGTCACCTCTGTACCTTCGAGATACCGGTCGCCGCCACTGGGGTCATCCAGCAGGCCAAGTACGTTCAATAAAGTGCTTTTTCCAGAGCCGCTTGGCCCCACAACAGCGACGAATTCCCCTGGGAATGCGGCAAACGCGATACTGTCGAGTGCCACAACACGCCCGCCGTCACCGTCGTACACCTTCCGCGCATCGCGGAGTTCGAGACTCGGGGTTACTGTTGGGTCAGACACGCCAGCGATCTCCGGAGCAACTGACCGTTCGGGTTCGGGTTCGGTTGTGTCAGCAGTCGTCTGCCGATTGCGCGCTGAGTTCGACTCGACATCTGCATCGGCGCTCGTGGTCGGGGCGGGAGTGGCGTCGTGGTCAGACATAGCGTCGGCGGAGAACCCCCCCAACACCGAGGAGTGTGATCGTCAGTATCGTGGTCCCGATTGCGAGCGAGGAGACACTCGTGTTTTCGTTTTCATCGTCTGTCTCAGGCGGGTCGTACGGGAGTACCACGGTATCAGTGTAGTCGATTCCCCGGTCAGTGTACGTCACTCGGACGGGAACTCCGTCTGCCTGTGCCGGGTCGACCACGGCCGTCAGTTCGGTCGCGACGAAGTCATCAGAGCCGATTGTCCCGATAAAGAAGCTTCGTGTCGGGTAGACCGGCTCCACACCCTCAGTAGCTTGCAATGAGACGACCGTTCCGCGGAGTTCACCCCCACCGGCATTGCCGATATTGGCCGTGACCCGGATTCGGTCACCGGTTTCGGTGGACTCCATTTTTTCGATATTCGCATCAGTAACCCGGATATCGCCGTTACGAGGCGGGTAAATGAGACTCGTCTCTGTCTGCCCGTTCCCGACAGCAGTCGTATACTCCACGAACAAGGTGACGTTAGCCTGGGTTTTGACCTGCCCGAGATCAACCATCAGTTGTGTTTTCTCTCCAGGCGGGATA
>JAQCMZ010000523.1 GCA_028274825.1 Haloferacaceae archaeon | reverse complement strand
GTGTGTCGGCGATTGCCCGCTTCAGGTTCCGTCGATGAAACTGTTCAGGGGCGAGTACAATATCTGTCGGATGTTGGGTTCGGCGTGCACGGTCAACCAGTTCGCCTTCTGCACAGATATGGACGTTCTCCAGTTGTATCGGCTGATTTGCGTTCAGTTGGCTACTCATAATATATTCATAGCGGTGAGACTATCGAGTGGGAACCAGTACAAACGCATCCGTTATAGAAGGCAACCAGATAGTGAAAGTGAAACGCTGTGTTAAAAAGGTTAACCCGTCCACAAATAAAAAATACACTGATTGACAAGATTACATGCTCCGTTATCTCCCAATTTCGGGACAGCTACTTCGGTTTCGCTGTCTTCGGTAAGAGCCTAGCGTGGATCTGCCGGGTTAGATAACAGTCACTATTGGCATGAGAATTGACCTCCTCCTCCGCGTGAACGCGGAGGAATCCCACCATGGGATATCGGCCTGCAACAGCCTTCGAGGTTCCAAGACGCATATGTCTGTGTAGTCAGTGGCGGGTCACCCCGAGCTGGGATGTGCGTTCGCCCCCTTTCAGGCGCGACACCCCGGGAACATCCCGGCCACGCACTCACGTCCGTGGTCCGCACAACCCGGTTCTCTAGCGGCCTGCCTTGTCACCGGCCCCGCGACCTCACGGTCGCGTGGGCCTCGGTCACGCAGTTGTCTTGTGGCCCGGTCAATGAGGCCCCGTCGCCAGCCGAGTCATCGCCGTGGGTGGACTGTGGCGCTTCTACCATTGCCCCTTCTGTTTCGGGGACGGCCTCTCTCCACTGGCGTAGCAAGCTACAAAGGGTGTTACAGCGGCTTAAACGAACCGATGGTGGATATCCGACACAGCAACCGACGGTCAAAATCCGGCAGTGTTGTCCGCTCAACCCCCGCCTGTTCGCTCCTCGGTTCCGACTAGTCGGAACACTCGTCACTCACGGGAAGGCGGGGGTATGCGCTCGTATCTCGTATCAGTGTCTGACGCAACTTGATACGCTGTGCTATCCAATTGCAGGTATGTTTGGGACGAGCGACTCGGAGACTCCCAGCGGGATGCGGGCTATGATTCGCTGTGCTGAGTGCGACAGTCCAGTTGCTGGGGTTGATACGATCGGTCAGCAGGCGTCTATTGAAACGGATATCGACGCGTGTCCCGACCATCCAGATGCGTCGTATGTGCTAGCCGTTGAGAAGTTGTGAAAGATGTCGTCTCGACACGGCCGTTCGCCAGTGTAGCAGCCTGAACGATCGGTCTCGCAATAAGCCTATCCAGGGGGTTTAGTAACAAGATTCTCAGAGGCTGCGTACTGGATATCTGCGGGCGCAAGCGGATGCATATTGAGCGGTGTCCAGTCAGGTGTTATGTCTCAAATTCGTCTGTGAGCTCGTTGAGTTGGGATTGTATTTCCCACAGCTCCTGGGTCACGTCTTCAATCGGCTCTCTAACCTCGTCGTCATGATTTTCACTGGCGGCAGTCCACAAGAGATCTTCAGCCTCGGTCAGATATTTGTCTGCTAATTCAACCGATTTCATAATATCCGGGTCCGGCGACGGCCCATTTCCCATGCTTTCTGGTACGAACTCTATTCTGTTGAGTGTTTATTTACAAACATCTGTCTCAACTGAATAGAGTAGCTTTGGAACGGCAGTTATTTGATTTCAGTGGGCGAATCTTCACTCCAATCACTGAGACGGACCCACGAACGGGCCAAGCTCGTTGACGGGGTGACGGTCTCGGACGGGCTCTTGGAGCGCGGTTCTTCGGCGCTAGACTTGATATACAGCCGCTCGTAGGCCAACTTCTGTGGCTCAACCTCTGGTTCGCGTAGCGAGACTGCCGTGCAACCGCGAGGCGTCGGCTCATCGGCAGACTGTAGCGTTTGGTGCGGGTATCGAACAGCAACCAGTCGTAGCTGAGGCGCCTGGCTGACGCTCTATGGAAGAGAGCAGCCATCTCACGATACAGCACGGTGAGCCACAGATCGATACGCTTCGACTGTATCTGACGAATGTGCCCGCCTCTGAAGCGGCACTCGGGCAGTTACAGCGTGGCTCGATCAGGTCGGATGGCACCGCCCCCCCGAAGCAGAAGCCAGATCCCGACTGTCAGCAGCCGTCGGACGAGGCTCCTGAGTCCGACCGCTCGCTCAGTCCGTCCTGCTAACACGCTGTCCCCGCTGACATGGCCCCCTTCGAACATCATCTTCGACTCGCTGTGGTGGCGCATCTGTGTCTGCTGGCAGTCTCCGTAGTCGGTGTGCTGACCGGTCTGCCGGCCAGAATCGTAGCGGTTGTTGTCGTTGTATTTCCCGTAACTGTCACAGGTGGGCTGTTCCCGGATGTTGACCACCATGCGAGTCGTCCCTATCGTCTAATCCGAGAATGGTTTCCTCGGATTGGGGCAGTCTATGTGGCCATCCTGCTCTGGGCGCAACGTAGCTTGGTGAAGGCAGCAGCAGTCGGCACCCCGGGTAACGCCACGTACTGGGCGGGAATCTATTCTCTCCTGCTGGTTCAGGGAACTTATCGAAGCCTCGTAGTAGGGATTCCGCTCATTCGACCACGGCATCGTGGTCTCACACACCGCCGTCTGACAGGAATCGTCATGGGGCTTGTGACAACTGGTCTGGCATTGACGCTCCTCACTACTGTCGGGATGACATGGATTCGATTGCCAGCCGCCATCGCTGGTATGGCCTTCATCATGGGGTTCTGGTCACACCGGCTGGCGGACGGATTAGTAGAACTCCCCAAATCCGACTGGTTGGGCGCAGAAGAGGAGAGTGAAAGCTGAATCACATTGCTACTATCTGAAAGATGTCTGACTGAGCTATATGTATCACCGATATGTATACAGTATCTGTATATGGCATCAGTGCAACGGGCTGCTACGTACGTCGAAAAGGGCGGGGTCGGGAAGACGACCAGCGCCGCCCATCTCGCCGTCGCGGCCCACAACAGCGGCCAGGAGGTCTTGCTCGTCGACCTCGCTGGCACACAGAACGATCTGGCGACACACTTCGGTATCAGCATCGTCGACGATGACAGCAGCGACGACGGCGTCGAGATCGACGCGCCAATCTCGGCGGTCTTCGGTGACGACTGGACGTTCCTTCGGGACAACATCGACGACTTGCTGGACCGAATGACCTTCCCGACCGACGAGGGGCCGGACCTCATCCCGGCCGACCCCGGCCTCGGTGGCGCCGACAACAACCTCGCGAACGTCCCGCTTGAGGAGCGGTACCAGAAGCTGGATGGGTTCGTCGACGACCTCGTCGCCGACGAGTACGACCTCGTCATCTTCGACCTGCCCGGGAAGGAGGACAACATCGCGCTCAACGGTCTCTTCGCAGCGCGGAACGTCGTGGCCCCGTTGAAGCCCGGCGCATTCGAGCGCGACCAGTTGCAGAAACTCGATGCGACACTCGACGAAATCAGCACTGACCTGGACGTCGACCTCGGGTTGGCATTGGTCATTCCGACGATCATCAGCAGTCAGGAGACCCTGTCGGAGTCGTTCGTCGCCCACGTGAACGAGGAGTACCCGGAGATCGTCGGCGAGCCCGTCACGAAGACCGCCAACATCGGCAAGAACCAGAACGCCGGCCGCACGCTCTATGCCGTCCCTGACGACGAGCTCTACGCGACCGGCAAGCGGGCCCGCGAGGCGTACAGTGCGAACACCGACCAGCTGCTTGCCCGACTCACAGACCGATGACCGATGACACTGACCGCGACCCCGAAGCACTGCTCGAACAGTCCAAAGAACAGAAGCGCCACCAGAGCGAGGCCCAGCAGTCGACGACCGACGACGAGCCACCCCTGGAAGCGTACATCGCCGACATCTACGAAGAGCTCGACGCCGGCGAGGTGCCGACGAACCTCACCATGCGGGACCGGAATCTCGCGGCGCTGATTCGTGGCCTCGACGAGGCCGGCCAGCTCGACTCGGTCGGCGCCGATCTCCGGGAGCACCTCGGTCGCGACGCAACTGACTCCGAAAGTCGCGGCTCACTGCTCGGGCTCCTGGTGCGGGCTGGCTTGGCGGACGTGCGGCCGGATCTTATCGAGGCCGGCGAGACAGGCTATCAGACGTACACTGAGCGCCAAGAGACGCAGTTTTAGCTATCGGCGGTTCTGTATCTAGTATCTGTATACAAAATATATATCTAGAATCTGTATACTGCATCCATTTTCGCATTACAGATTCCGTATAGCAGGATACGCTTTATCGGACTGAGAAACGACGGTGTACTCTCGCCGTGTGACACCTGGGCGTTGTCACTCTGCAGCGGCGTTCAACGCGCTGTTCAGTTCGAACAGTTCGGCGACGACATCACTCTCAGCTACGCGGTAGCGCTGGGGGCTG
>JAQCMZ010000511.1 GCA_028274825.1 Haloferacaceae archaeon | reverse complement strand
GGCTGGGTTCTTCAGCCAGACGGGGCCACAAACGAATCGTTCCGTATCCAATCAACAGCCACCCGCAGACGAACACCAGTCGTTTCCCCCGGATGAAGCCACCGCCGGTCGCGAGTCCGAGCGTGACCGACCCGGCGGTCACGACACCGGCGACCAGGTGTGCGTATGTGACGCCACCGAGCCACACCCGAGCGACGGCGACAGCTTGCTGTCCAGTGGTCTCCATCTCAGGTGCGCTCGTCGATCACGTCTCGAGTCGGTTTGTACTCTGAATCATGTCGATGACAGTAGCTCAGTCGGCCGGACTCTCCGACGGTGAAAAATTCGGGCTCGACTGGCTCGGCACCGTCGTCGGGGTCGATCCCGTCACAGACGCTGCCGAACGCGTCATTAAGTCGATTGAGTGCGTCACTCTCGTTTTCCTCTGCAGCGAGATCGACGATATCGCGCAGCGTCGTCTCAACTTCACCAGGGATGGCGAGGTTGCCAAACAGTTGCTCGTACGTCTCGGTCATCGTGGCGAAGCGCGTCTCTAATCCGACGCGTTTGCGGACTCGCTCGCGAATCGACCGGGTCGCTCGAATCCGCTCGCGAAGAATCTCTCGGAGCGCGTTGATTCCGTCCCAGACCTCGTCGGCGAGATCCTTGTATTCGTCCGGCCGGATCCGTGCTGGACAGCGAGTACTGAACGGACAGCCTGTCGGCGGGTATCGCGGGTTCGGTGGTGTCCCGTGAAGGGTGATTCGATCACGGCGCTGTGTCGGATCTGGAGCCGGGATCGCAGACAATAGGGCGTGTGTGTACGGATTCGCGGGAGAGTCGAACAGCGTCGCTGCAGGGCCGATCTCCATGAGATGTCCGAGGTACATCACCGCGACACGGTCGCAGATGTGCTCGACGACAGACAGATCGTGAGCGATGAACAGATACGTGAGATCGAACTCGGCTTGCAGTTCTTCGAGGAGATTGATGATCTCTGCCTGGACGGATACATCGAGCGCCGACACCGGCTCGTCGAGAACAATAAAGTCAGGATTCAGCGCGAGAGTGCGGGCGATACCGATTCGCTGTCGCTGGCCACCGGAAAACTGGTGTGGATATCGGTAGTAGTGTTCGGCCGCGAGTCCGACCTGATCGAGTAACCGCTTCACCCGATTCCGACGGTCACGAGGTGTCTCCCACTCGTGAACGTCGAGCGGTTCTCGAATGATTTCGCCGACCGTCATTCGGTCGTTGAGACTCGAATCCGGGTCCTGAAACACCATCTGAGCGTTCTGTCGCCACTCATACAGGTCATCGCCCCGTAGTTCGGTGATATCTGTCCCATCGAAGAGGACTCGCCCACCAGTCGCGTTCTCGAGTTGGATGAGCGTCCGACCGAGTGTGGTTTTCCCACAGCCAGACTCCCCGACCAATCCGATCGACTCACCGCGATAGATATCGAAACTGACACCATCGACGGCTTTGACCGGGCGGTCGTTGAAAAGGCCGCTATCCTCGTAATACGTCTTCAGGTTGCGCACCTGTACCATCGGTTCTCGGTCGGTCGCGTCGTCTGCTGTCGTGACTGTGTGCTGGCTCATGAGTCGTCACCGTGTTGTATCTCGGTATGGCGTGTGAGTGCATCTGCTGTCGGCAACTCCTCCGGGTACAACAGACACGACGCGGTGTGGTCAGTGTCAGTGTCAGTGTCAGTCTCAGTCTCGGCGACTGGAACTGGACTCGGCGCGACCGCGTGGCACTCGTCGAACACTTTTGGACAGCGCGGTGCGAACCGGCAGGATGTCGCGGGTTCGGTCGGCGTCGGGACCGTCCCGTCGATTGTGGTGAGCTGTTCACCGGTCTGTCCCCCGGGGATTGACTCGAGAAGCCCATTCGTGTAGGGGTGTTTCGGGGTTTCAAACAGCGGGATCACGCCCGCAGATTCGACGATCTCACCCGCGTACATGACGTTGACCCGATCCGAGACATCGGCAATCACCCCCATGTCGTGGGTGATGAACATGATCGCGACATCGCGTGAAGCCTGGATATCCGCGAGTAAGTCCAGGATCTGCGCCTGGATCGTCACGTCGAGGGCTGTCGTCGGCTCGTCACAGATTAAGACGTCTGGTTCACAGGCAAGCGCCATCGCAATCACACCCCGTTGCCGCATTCCGCCGGAAAACTGGTGTGGATACTCATCGACACGGCGTCTCGCGTCGGGGATCCCGACGGCCTCTAACAACTTGGCAGCCTCCTGTGTCGCCTCTCGCCCGGTGATCCCCTGATGGAGTTGGAGTGCTTCTTTGATCTGGTTGCCGACCGTATATACCGGATTGAGACTCGTCAGCGGATCCTGAAACACCATCGCAATTCGACCACCGCGCATCTTCTGTTGAGGTGTCCCCGAAAGTCGGCTGATCTCGACGAATCCTCGCTGGATCGTCGCCGGATCACTGGGGTCACCCTCGGTGACGAACACACACTTTGTGCCGCTGGTAAGCCCGGTCTCGTCTGTGTATCCTGCGGCGGCCACATCGACGAGTGGTACGGCTTCGGGGCTAGCGTAGCCAAACTCCTGTGGAGTGGCGTTGGTGGTGTCGAACAAGACGGTAGGACTGTAGTCGGGTTCGAGATCGCTGATACGAACAGTGTATTTCGGAAACTCACTCGCGAACGCGCGGACCGTCTTGAGACCGCGATACCGAATACTACTCCCGCGAAGCACACGACCAGGCGACTCGATCAGCCCCATCAGTGACCGCGCAGTCACGCTTTTGCCACTCCCACTCTCGCCGACGATACCCACTGTCTCGCCGGCCTCGATCTCGAAACTGACCCCGTCGACGGCCCGAATCGTCTCCTTGTCGGTGAAAAACGCTGTCTGAAGATTTCGGACATCGACGAGCACATCCTCAGACATCTCAGACGCCTCACCGGACTCAGACGCCCCACGGGACTCACCCGGCATCAACCACCACCCCCGGCGGTGGCGGCCTCAGCTTGATCGACATCTGCCTCGGGATCGATTGCATCACGGATAGCGTCACCGAGAGCGTTGAACGCGACCACGACGAGCACGATCGCCACACCCGGGACGGTAGCGACGTGCCATGAGGACGTCGACACGAACGATTGTCCGCCGTCGATCAGCCGTCCCCACTCTGGGGTTGGGGGGTTGATTCCGAGTCCGAGAAACGTGAGTGCTGCAGTGGAGATGATGACTCCGCCGATGAGCAGCGACGCGTAGATCAGAATGTAGCCGGCGATGTACGGCGCCATATGTTTTCGCATCGTCTGTAGCGGCGTCTGTCCGTAACTTTTCGCTGCGTCAACCCACTCCTGTTCAGCGACTTGCAGTGACGGGCCACGTATCGACCGCCACATTCCTGGCCAGAGTGTGAACGCGAAGATGAGCGCGAGCAGCAAGCCCCCGTTGAGCGGTTGAGCAATCGGGTGATTCCCCTCTTGAAAGATGACAGATAGAAGCATAATAAGCAACAGCGCGGGGACCGCCTGGATCGTGTCGCTCGTCATCACCGTCGCGATGTCGACCGCACCCTTGTAGTAGGCGGCAAGTAGCGACAGCACGACCGCAGTGAGCGCCCCGAGCACGATCGCGGTCACTCCGATGACCAGCGAGGTGCGAGCGCCATACGATAGATGTGTCATCATATCTTGCCCCCGATTCGTCGTCCCGAGCGGCGCCCACCGATTGTAGTCGTCGTAACTGAGCGGTCCGTACGTGGTCTGGCCATCTGACTGGCTGTCGAGATTCGCGAACACATGCGTCGTCGTCTCGACCTCTCCGTCCTCGAGGTACTCGATCTCGTGTGCGTTCGGCTCGTAGATATTGTGTTCAGCAATCACCGGGCTGACCGCGGGAGCCCATAAGGCGAGAACGACAAACACAAACACGATACTGAATCCGAACAGGCCCCAGTAGTTGTTGCGAAACCGCCGAATCGTGTCGTCGGTCGGTGTCCAATCGGCCTGCCGGTAGTGAGTTCTGTACGTGGTGAAGCCTCGCCACGCCCACAGAACAGCGCTACTCGCGTACACAAACACGAGTGACGTTCGGACCGCCCACGCCCACGCCGGTGAGAGTCCGAGGAAGGTTCCCTCCCAGCCGCCAGCGGCCGTCCGGTGGCCTTCGTTCGGGATCGTGTCGCGACCCGTGATTGCCGGCAGCGACGATGCCAATGAATCGACCGTTCCGGTGACTGTGTTGAGACCGGCCGTGACCACCTCGCCGGTTGGGGTGGCCGCGACAATCGCTCCAGTGCCGACGAGCAGCGTCGCGAACACCCCACGCTTCACCCAGTGGTGGCTGCGCCGAGACAGATCCAGCCCGAGTATATCCACAGCGCTGTCCGGGATGACACTCCCGAACGGAATTGCGACGAGCACCGTTATGAGGATGGCTGTTAGACTCCCGGCGAACGCCCCAGCTGCACTCCCGAGTGTCTCTGCGACGTTTCCATCGACATACCCGGGGATTCCAGCGACCCCTCCGAGAACGAACACTGCGATATCGAGAACTTGGCTCAGCCCCGCGAATACGCGGCCGATCTCGAGCAACACGAGAACAGCAACACCGCCCAGCCAGACCAGTGCCGGTCGGGGATTGTCTGCCAGGAGGTCGCGAAACACTTTCTCATCGGTTGCAGATTCGTATTCGTCTGGAGGGTCGGTCTGTATTGAGCTCATGTGTCGTACCCCACACGCGGGTCGATGACGGTATACAGGAAGTCTTGGAGAATGTTCAAAAAGAGAATGATCAGTGTGAAAATGAACAAGAGCGCACCAGCCATCGGAAGGTCTCCCTGTGTGATTGCCTGGAAAAAGATTCTGCCGAGACCGTTAATATTGAAAATCTGCTCGACGATGACGGAGCCGCCGATCAGGAGAAACGCCTCACTCGTGATGACCGGGAGAAGTGGAATAAGTGAGTTTCGGAAGATATGTTTCCAGACGATCACTCGGTCGGAAACACCCTTGGCTTTCGCTGTCTCGACGAAATTCGAGTTGACCGTCTCGAGCATCGCTGTCCGCCCGATACGGAGTTCTGCGGCCATCGATGCAGAGCCGAGGATGAGCGCTGCCGGGAGGATCAGTTTGATATCGATCGCCATCGCGGTCCAGTCGGCGATATATGGAAGCGGCACGAACAGGGCCTCAGTCGTCGCGACCCAGTCGAGATTCGGCGTGCCGGTGATACTGATATCTCGCACGGCAAAGTCGGGGCCGAACGTGTACCAGTTGAACCCGAAAGGACCGCCGCCTTCCCGCGTTCGCCGAAGGAGCGCTAACGCCATGACGCAGAGCCAAAAATTCGGGAGTGCCTGCCAGAGAATCCCGCCAAACGAGGCCGAATAATCGCCAAGCGAGTTCGAATTGAGTCCGGCGTAGAATCCGAGCGGGATCCCGATAAACAACGGAAGCAGAATCGCCCAAAACCCCAGCCAGATCGTCGGCGGCGCTGAATTGGCGACGATCTCCAGAATGTCCCGCTCGGGCTGCACGACCCACGACTGGCCGAACTCGAAGGTGAGGAAACTCACCATGAAGTCAGTGTACTGTTCCCACAGCGGGTCGTTCAATCCAAGCCGCTCGCGCATGAGTTCGGCGTCGGTGCCGTCAGCTTCTGGCCCCAGTCGCGCGGCGACGGGATCGATCGGCCCGAGTCTGAGCATGATAAACAGGAAACTCAACACGAAAAACAACACCGGAACCGTCAGCAAAACGCGTTTGATGAAGTACTCCCACCGAGTCATCACACCTCACACTCCATACGATACACACAGAAAATCCAGCATCTCGATACAACGAAGAACCATTTTGTGAGGCTAAATCCTTTCGATGATTGGCATTTTCCTGGCGTTAGTCGTCTTGTTCTTCTTCGAGTTCGGCCTGCCAGTCGAAATAGAAGCCATCGGTCTCGCCGGGCATTCTGCTCGTGTTCGTGTTTTTCGGTTCTAATTGGAACATACCGTACGGGGCAGCAGGCCAACTCCAGATCCACCCGAGTGTGTACATCCCGAGGTCACCATCCTCACCACGATTCAACAACACAGAAAATTCTGATTGATCGATCGTCATTTCGACACCACTACCGGCGAGAAGGTCACGAATCAGTTCCGCGGCAGTCTCGAACACTTGGCTCACGTATGTCGTGAGTGTCACCTCTGCGGGGTCGTCTGGCGTGAATCCGCCTTCCGCGAGCACGTCCCGTGCACTCTGGAGGTCACTGTCGCCTCTACTGAACGGGTACTCATCGACGAACGAGTCGTATCCGTCTGCCCCGGTGGGCCACATCCCCGGTGGGAGATAGCTGTAGGCAGGTGTCCCTCGACCAGCGAACACGTCTTCAACGATCTGCTGTTTGTTCAATACGTACGCTACCGCCTGGCGAACCGGTTTCGGGACGTTCGTGGCGTTGAATCCGAAGTAGTAGGTGCTGAGTTCAGACACGCTCACGTAATTTACCTCTTCGTTCAGTTCGCCTGCAGGGCCGTACTTCCCTACCTGCCGATTTCGGTCATCACTCTCAGCATCAATCGCTTCCGGTTCGTACGCAAATGTCGGAACCGCAAAGATGTCGGCGTTTTGTTCGAGTGCATACGTCCATGCTGCCTGGTCGTCCTCGATAATCTCCCAGTTGACAGCTGTGATATCGGCGACATCACCGTAGTAATCGGGATTCCGAACGACGCGGACATCTTCGTCGACATTGAACGCGTCGAGTTCGAACGGACCGGTGCCGTTGGCGACCGCTGTCGAGAACTCCTGATGTGTGACTTCACCCTCATAACCCGCGATATCGCCGACGTAGCCTTCCGGAATAACTGCGAAACTGCTGTAGGCAATCACGTCAAGCACGTCCGGATTCGGACCGACAAGCTGAATCTCGACTGTTTGATCGTCAATCGCCTCGACGGCCAGTGTCTCCTCAACTGGATCGCCGTTGTCATCGAATTCAACATCGATCCCGAGACCGACCGGCTGGTCGAGTGTGAAACTTCGGCGCTCGGAGTTTGCCGATTCGACGGTTCGTCGCCACGAATACACCACGTCAGCGGCAGTCACGTCGCTGCCGTCGTGAAACGTGACATCGTTCCGTATCGTGAACGTCCATTTGGTCCCGTCATCTGAGACTTCGAACCCGTCGAGCAGCTGGTTTTCCAACTCTGGCACGCCGTTCGGAAACGCCGTCAGGTTCTCGTAAATTTGTGTGATAACAGCCGACGACGCGGTGTCGGTCGACATAATCGGGTCCAGTTCCGCGAAGGTGCTGTTGACGAGATTGAGTTCGTCTTGTCCTTCCACCGTGGTCGTGTTGTGTTGTTGCCAGTGAGCGCCGAGCGCGCCCGTCAGTGGAACATCGACATAATCGTACCAGAAGCGTTCGTTCAGATTGTGGTACAGCGGAATCATGATTGCAGAATCCCGAACTGCTTCTTCCATCTGCACATATGCCTCTTGTCGGAGGGACTCATCCTCGGGAAGCGGGTTGTTCACTGACCGCTCCCACGCAGCCTGCGCTTTGTCGGAGTTCGTGCGCCCGGATGAGGCGCTGTTTTCACTGCCGGCACTCTCAGTACTCACGTCACTGTCGGCAGCGGCATCATCATCGCCCAAACAGCCTGCGACCGCGGCCGCGGCACTGCCACCGAGCAAGCTGAGCATCTGCCGTCGGCTCGGTCTGTCTCCTGACTCTGTGTCGTCCGAGTTAAGCATGAAATCATTTTCTCTAGCACACACAA
>JAQCMZ010000509.1 GCA_028274825.1 Haloferacaceae archaeon | reverse complement strand
CGGGCCGGGGTTCGTACTCGACAAGGATGTACTCCCACGCCTTCGGGTGTTCCTTGTGATTCGCGCCTTTCGAGAGACGAATACGGTTGTTGATGTCGTGGCGAATGCCGTTCTGCTTCCACGTCACCGTGCTACGCGGGTGTTCTACGTGGACGCGGCAACCCTGATGGTCGGAGTAGTTTATCAAGCGGTAGCCGGGGGGATTGTCCCTGTCGTCGTCTGAGACGACCCACGAGTTGAAGGCTTCAGCGAGTTCCTCCAGAACGCGCTGTGCTCAACAATCGGAGATTGTTGGCATCACGAAAATCAGGGATTTTCGAACGAACTGGACTGCGAGTGGAGTCGCTTGTACTGTGGATGGGTCTTCAACTCATCTTTCAACTCCTCGTGGTCGGGAATCTCGCCCGTCTCCTCCCAGACTTCGCGGGAGTGGTAGTTGGCGACGTTCCACAGCTTGCTGGCACTCCACGCATGCCGGTCGAGCGAGTCCTCTACCTGACAGTGGTTGCGGATTTTCGCTCGGTGGGTGCGGTGGACTTCTAGCATCGTGAAACGCCTGTATAATCGCTTATACCCACTTTTCTTGTAAAAGTTCGGATTGGGAGAGGTGGAATATCCAGCGGTGCTATCGACGGTGGACTGTGGAACGGGTTGTCGGATTCATCCCGCGCGTAAAGGCGCGGGTATTCTCCTTGCTCTTTATGACACTCCTGTATCAAGAGACAATACGTGGGGGGCGTCAGAAGTGTCGGCTTCAACGGCTGAAGCCGTGGGCTTTCGCCTCGCTACCGCTGGTAAGCCATCACGCCACGATCGTTTGAGCGACCGACACTTTCAGGGAGGATGCGAGAAGTCAGCGGGACTCGGCTGGTGCCCCTACGATAAGCCAGCCAGGCCGACAGACCACACGTCTCACCAGATTCGGACACGTGAGACAGATTCGCGGGTGCGAGTTGACGCATTATCCTGCTTTCGTGGCTCTCCCACAACGACAGCCGCATCGGAGCCGCCGTGAGTGACGGGTGACGATTCAGGAATCGAGCACTGCAGATCACGTGTGACTGTTCGAGCCTATCCAGACGAGAGACTCAACAGGCTAAGTGTCTAATCCACTCGGGGAGAGCCATCGGGCCATCCGCCTTGTCCGTCAGGAGGGTCTCGCGTCCAGCGTAGTGAAACCACACCACAGCTGTCAAGAGTTAGTCTGTCAGATCCGGAGTTCAGCTATTTTGACCCTGGTACGACTCCACTGTTGCTACCCGGACACGGGTGTCGCCCCGCGACGCGAACAGTTTTGTGCCCTGTCGTGACAGTGTCACCCCATTCAGACGGATTGACTCGTTTTGTGCCAGGACTGGCGCGGAGGCAAGGGTTCCGTCGTGACCAACCCGCAACTCGAAGCCGTCGGGGACAGCAGCGATCGTCACAGTCCGGCCATCGACCGTCGGCTCCGCCGTCACAGGGTCTGCGACGAAGGCAGAGTGAGGCTGATCGTTGTGAGAGAACACAACTCGGTAGCTGACGTTGCCACCGGCCACTGTCCAGCCGTACCGGCGAACACCGACTATCTCTCGCCAGCCCGTCCCCCCGAGTTCGACGGTCGTTTCTCCCCGGAACGCGAGTTGATTCTGACTCACAGCGGTCGCCCACAGGTGGCGGTCCACATCCCGAACAATCACCCCAGAGGTGTTGACCGCGGTGGATTCACCGAACGCGTCGACTTCGATCACTGAGACCATTCCGCTCTGGATATTCTCCACGTACGTCACCTCGTACCCCTCAACCTCAATCGGGTCGCCGGGGAGCTGATTCTCAGCGGTCGTCTGGAGGTTCACTGGAACGGCTGGCCCTGCAATGGCCGCTGCCCCGACTAGCAACAAGACGAACGCAGCCGCCTGCGGGGATATCGTCGAACCGCCGGGACCAGAAGACAGTCGGAGCAGTTTGACTGACCGAAAGAGAGTCGTCTCGAACACCGGTCGCCCCGGGGCGGCGACAGCGGCAGCAATCAGTGCTGCAAGGACGACCACGAGGCCGACACCAACTGCTCTGAAGAGGATATACGTCTCCCCGCCACGAAACCAATACACGGCCCACAGTGACCGCGACACTGCGAACAACACTACCCCAACGAACATTCGGAGTGCACCGGGGGTCTGATTCCGGTGCCGTAACAGTATCAGCGCCGTGAGCACACCGATAAATAGCCCAATAGTGTGTCCTTGGATAGCGATCCCCGCCCACCATGGAGTGGAGAAGCTCGAACTCGCGGAGGCTTCCAGTACCGGGGTCTGAAGCGCCTCCCAGACAAGTCGAACCACGCGAGCCCCGGCCAGCGCGATGACAGTCCCGAGGGGGTAGTGTATCAGTGAAAACCCCCACAGGGCGAACACAACTCCCGAAAATCCGATTACCGGACCAACCGAAAACACCGTCGTCACGAGTCCAGCGAGTACGATTGCAGTCGGGCCGATGAGAAACGCGCGAACGTACGGGTTGGTCCACGCGGAGCTGAACGTTTCTCTTCCGCGGCCGCGGGGGAAGTGTCCCCAGGCGTATTCTGCGAGACTGCCGGCCACGAGCGTGGCGAGCAGATTCCCCGTGACGTGGGCAAAATTGGCGTGGCTGAATCCCGCCCAGAGTATCCCCTCCGGATAAAAATACGACCACGCACGGAACGGGAGCACCACCGGATCGTGAAGGCTCTGAATTCCCCCCTGGACGAACAGATACACACAGGCAACAAATCCAACAGCAATCAGCGTCCCCCATGGGAAGCCTAATACCAGGCGCGACCGGAGGTGGCGACTCCACTCACCGTTCGGCCGATCGAGAGAGTAGACGACACCGAACCCGAGCAGGAACGTCGCAGCGATACCGACTCCGTACACCGGAACCCACTCGGGAACCATACGCAGTGATGCCCTGGAAGAATTATTAATCCTGGGTTGCTGATTTTTCGGGCACCAGCAGGCGATCCAAGACTTCCGGTTCCAACAGCAGATCTTCCGTAGGTCTCCCGGCCGATCGTATATATCGGCACCTCAAGCTGAAAAGCAGTGGTTGCAGTCTCAAGAGACAATCGACTCTATAGACTGAACAGGGCGAGTACCTCGGGGCTTAACCCTGAGGCAGTTCACCACGAGGGGCTTTCGTCTTGACTTTCTCCCGCCCCTGTAGTGGCTAAGAGGCATTCTGAAAGAATTTCCCCAGGGGTGCCGTAATTTGCTACTGAGATAGAATATGTCTCCTCGTAGGTAACCAACGGTCGCAATCAGCGATGAGTTGGCTGAGAGGCTCACCCCAGCCACTAGACGGGGAAGCTTTCGCTACCCTCCTGTCAGGTCCCAACACAACTGCTCTGGCTCGAGTGAGGAAAGACCGTGGACTGGACGGCTCAGATCTTGCTTTCGGCGTCTTCCGCGAGCTCCTTCATCCGCTTGCCGACTCGGCCTGCGGCCGAAAATTCGTCTTCACTCATCGTGGACGCGAGAGCATTGCCAAGAACAAATACTGCATGTTTGTGCTCACTTTTGGATTTGTGAACGTGTGAAGGGTCGACACTGAGTTGTTGATACGGCTCAAATAGCCCCTCTTCGACGTCTTCCTGTTCGCGGAAGTGTTCCATAATCGTCACCATTTCCTCGTGTAACTCGAGCAATTCATCCTTATGCATACTGAGAAATACGTAGTCGACAGTTAAGAGTCCCCGGGTGGTCGGGGTCACCGAAACCACAATTAGGTCTTTAGAGGCCTTGCTGACCGTTAATCGGCCAGTGAGGCGTTCAAAACCCGAATCCTGCCACGGGTCCCGTCCCACTCGGTCTTGGTCTCGATTTCGATACGGCGGTTCATATGGGGTGCGTCCGTGACTAGTGTCTCGAATTCACCTCCTTCTCCAAGGAGATGGACATCGTATTCGTGATTGAGTTCCCGAAGTTCCGCAAGTGTGTCACGGTCGATTGTCCGCCCGAGCCACGTCTCATCGAGTCCCTGCGCAGCGACAGCGATAATCTGAATCTCGAAGCCTGCGGCCAACATCATCTCGGCCAACTCTTCGGGGTCTTCCTGCCATAACGGTGCGTACAGGTCGATATCTAACCGATCACACATCGCCCGGATTCGGCTAGTTTGATACTCGCTCTCGACGGCACCAGCGATCACGCCCGTGAGATCTATCTCATTGCCGAGATTTTTGAGTCTCCGTTCGAGTGGCTCGAGTTCCAGATCTCCCTGTGTTCCGGAGTCGATAGCTGTCTCTGCGCCGAGTTCTCCTGGATCAATATTGATCAAAGGGACTCCGATGCTCTCGGCACTCAGCGATGTCAGCCGCGTTTCGGGGACGTGGTACATGTACGAGTCTTCGGTCGGGTGAACAGTAACCAACCGCT
>JAQCMZ010000507.1 GCA_028274825.1 Haloferacaceae archaeon | reverse complement strand
CACGACAGACGAGAGGAGTCCCGGGGTGGCCACTCCACCCCCAAGAGACTGCCCGTCGCCCGGTTCCACACCGATTCCAACGGTGTGCTCGCGTGGCAGTCTGGACACCTGACACTCCCAATTCAGCGGTGGCGTGGGATTCGGCCGCGGTCACGCGGAGGAGGATGTCAAGACGACAGCAGTTCACAGATGCGGTAAATATTCTGGATGGCAGAGACAGCAAAAAATTCACTCTTCGGCTATCTGCCCGTCTCAGTTCAGCCAGGCGTTTCGGTGGTCACTACAGCCGTAGGGCTGCTTTCTCAATGATGTATCATCGCTCCATCAGTCACGGACTATCCGACACGGGCCGGCAGTATCGCCTTGCTGTTTCTCGTCGGAATGATATAATGAGAGATTGACAGTCTCGAGATCACGCAGTTTTGTCCGTGCTCCCGCCTCGCGAACGGCTATGAGCGTGTAACCGAGTGTCGACCGGGTATGATTCTCTAATCGGTGACTCCCGCTGACGGCCACAACACAGACCATACGCGGGTTTCTGAAGAGTCGAATCGAGACGTTCTAACATCGCTCATTGGGTGATAAGTCACTGACGACAGGGACACGCTCGTCGTAATCAACACACAGTTACTTCACTCCTCAGCAACTACTGCTGATACCACAGTATCATGAGGGAAAATACCCTGACGGATCCGGAGTATTATCTCAATCGGGAACTATCCGAGCTCGCGTATCAAGCGCGCGTGCTCCACGAGGGACTCGATGAGCGGAACCCCCTCCTTGACCGGCTCCGGTTTCTCGCGTTTTTTACGAAAAACGTTGACGAGTTCTTTATGAAGCGGGTTGGCGGGCTGAAACGACAGATCGATGCCGGCATGACTAAGACGACGCCAGACGGTCGGACGGCAAAACAGCAGTGGCAGGAGGTCCTCGATTCTGCACGACCGCTCTTTCGCCGCCAGACAGAGTGTTGGCAGACAGACGTCAAGCCAATGCTGGCTGAAGAGGGAATCAAGATTTGCAGCCCCGGTGAACTCCCGTCTGAACGGCAGGACCGACTCCGGAGGTATTTCAAAGAGTCTATTCTCCCGACTCTGACACCACTGGCATTCGACCCGGCACATCCGTTCCCATTCATTTCGAATCTCTCGCTTTCGCTTGCCGTCATCTCGTCTGATGAAAGCGATGGGCGAACGTTCACCCGCATCAAGATTCCGGAGAATCAGCCCAGACTGATACAGCTGGGAGACGGCACTGACCGATACGTTCTTGTCGAAGATCTCATCGAGGCCAATCTCGACCTACTGCTTCCCGATCTCCAGATTCATGACGTGTCGATGTTCAAAGTCACCCGGAACGCTGAGGTGCGACGTGACGAGGAGGTGGCCGAGGATCTTACCAATATGGTTGAGGAAGTGCTTGAACAGCGTCGTTTCGCGACGGTGGTTCGTCTTGAGGTCGAGGCTGATATGCTCGAAAAGTCGATTTCGATCCTCAAAGAGCATCTCAACGTGACCGATCGGGAGGTGTTTTACC
Source organism: Haloferacaceae archaeon (assembly GCA_028274825.1). GTDB lineage: Archaea > Halobacteriota > Halobacteria > Halobacteriales > Haloferacaceae > J07HR59. The sequence continues at coordinate 10,474 of JAQCMZ010000507.1, read as the reverse complement.
GGGACGGACCGATTGATTACGAGGACTTTTTCGAAATCGTAGATCTCGATCGCCCCGATCTGAAGCTCCCGTCGTGGACGCCCCAGACTCACCCGCGATTCGGCTTCGAAGCGACTGACGCACAAGAGGGATCCAGAGACGTGTTCGACGAGATCCGGAGCAGCGATATCCTCGCACACCACCCGTACCACTCGTTTGAAGAGACAGTACAGAACTTTCTGGAGACGGCAGCGAATGACCCGGACGTTCTCGCCGTGAAGGCAGCTATCTACCGGACTGCGAGCGACTCGAAGGTCATTCAGAGTCTCATCGACGCTGCCGATAACGGCAAACAGGTGGCGGTGATGGTCGAGCTCAAGGCTCGATTCGACGAGAAAAACAATCTCGAGTGGGTCCGCCGGCTCGAACAAAAGGGAATTCACGTCGCTTACGGGACAGTCGGGCTGAAAACGCACACCAAAACGGCGTTAGTCGTTCGGCAAGAAGACGACGGTGTCAGGATATACTCACACATCGGGACGGGTAATTACCACTCGGGGACAGCAAAAGGATATTCAGATCTCGGGCTGTTCACGGCCGATCGGGACATCGGTCTCGACCTCACCAAAGTGTTCAATTTCTTCACCGGGCCGACACTGGATGATAGCTTCCGAGAACTCCTGATTGCACCGGTGACGATGCGAGAACGATTCACCGAGATGATCAGACGAGAAGCCGAACACGCCCATGCCGGTCGGCGAACACGTATCGTGGCGAAAGTGAACGCACTCGAAGATCCCTCGATAGTCGAAGAGCTGTATCGAGCCTCGATAGCCGGGGTCGAGATTGATCTGATAGTCAGAGATATCTGTCGGCTTCGGCCGGGAATCGAGGGTGTGAGCGAGCGGATTCGTGTACATTCGATAGTCGGGCGGTTCCTCGAGCATTCCCGGATATTCTACTTCGAGAACGGAGGCGACCCCGAGTGGCACACAGGGTCAGCCGACTGGATGACCCGGAACCTCGATAACCGAGTTGAAGCGGTCACACCCGTCGAGGCGACGCAACTGCGCCGACAGCTCCGGTTTATCCTCGAAGCGTCGCTGAAAGACACCCGCCGACGCTGGGTGATGCAAAGCGACGGCAGTTACGACCAGGCCACGCCTGCTGAACAACCACCCCGAGATATCCAGGAGATACTGATGTCGGCCACGGAGGCGGCCGTCGATCGCGGCTACGGACCGGGAATGAAGATCGACACGGAGCTGATAGAGGGTGATCTTCTCGTTGAGAAGACGGCTAACAGTGACACAGACGGCGACGTCACGGAAGCGGATGAGCCGGATCCCCCCGAAGAAAAGCAGCCACAATCCGACGGGAGAGGGCTCTCAGTGTTTGACGCGTATCCTAACCGATGGTATCGGCCGAAGAGTGAAACATACGACTGGGCTGTCCGAACAACCAACGGTGAACGACGGTACTTCAAAACGCGGAGTGGGGCACGTGACCGTCTCCAATCAGAGTATCGACAGTCATAGCCGGATCACCTCGCTAGGCCAGATTGTGGGTACACACGGTTGTAGCTCGTGTCATTCCCGAATATCAGGTTTCCTATCCCGTCGTATCGGGTGACCGTCCTGTCGAGTGCAGGCGCCTCAACTCGGGACGACGATTTTCGAGTCGGCGCGTTCCAGATGCGTCGTCTTCGCGTCAGTGATGACCAACTCCTCACTGCGGTAATCGTAGGCGGTCAACGTTCGCCCGTGTACACACCCCGTATCAAGGCCGACGGCATACTCCCGGGTCACCGGTGAGTCGTGAACAGTGTGGCCGAAGAAGACCCGCTGTGGGCCATCGTAGTCATCGTACCAGAGCGGCCCATCGTATCCGTCACCGTGTGGTGACCGCATCGTCAGCAGTTCCTCGATACTGTGATTCTCGAGCCGCCGTTCGGGATCGACACCGCCGTGAACAACGATCGCATCCTCGAACGAAATGACGACCGGGAGCGATTCGAAGTACGCAGGGTCTTTCTCGCGAAGCCAATCGGGTGACTTGTCCCCCCGAATAATCTTCTGTTCGTTGTTCCCCAGGATGCTGGTGAGACGGGGATCCTCACGGATGAGATCGATAACTCCCGGGCTGTCCGGACCCTTTCGTATCAAGTCGCCAACGAAGACGACGAGGTCGTCGTCTGTCAGCTCAAGATCAGCGAGAAGGGTTTCGAGAGTGGCGCGACTGCCGTGAACATCACCAACGATGTAGACCTCGTCATGACCGTCGATATCCAGCCGATTGTGACGTGCTTGGACTTCGTCGCTAAACTGTGGAACTGTGTTCATTGCCATGATCTTATAGACGAACTATCTCAACCGGGTTCCAATCGTATTACCATTAGACAACTTGTGTGTTAATAGATTTCTAATAGCATGTTGTATGTCTATATACTCTGTACGGCGGAGACGGTCTGATTCACTCGGTTGTCGATGGCCTATTCACGGAGCCCGCTGTTAATACAGCAATGAGTGAGATATCCTTCGGGACCGACGGCTGGCGGGCTCGACTCGAGGAGTTCACCGACGCACGGCTTCGAACCGTCGGGCAGGGTATTGCAGACCACCTGAAAGCGAGTGACCGTGACGGTGGTGTCGCCGTCGGATACGATGCTCGGGCGAGTTCCGAAAGCTTCGCCGAGGGTCTCGGAGAGGTGTTTTCACAGAACGGATACGACGTGGTCCTCCCGAAGCAAGACTGCCCGACACCTGCCGTCGCTCATGCGGTGGTCGAGCGCGGGCTCGCAGGTGCGTGTATGATTACCGCCTCACACAACCCACCTGGGTACAACGGCGTAAAATTCATTCCAGCGGATGGGGCACCTGCGCTCCCAGCGGTCACTGAGGACATCGAGTCTCGGCTCACTGCGCCCGTCGAGGACAACAACACAGACGACGGGGCGATTCGACGTGTCGATTTCCGCTCGGCTCACGTCAGCGCGGTTCGCAATCTCGTCGACCCGGACCTCTCGGGAACAACAATCGTTTACGATGCAATGCACGGCTCCGGCCGCAGCGTGACCAACCGGCTTCTCGAGGAGTGCGGTGCGGAGGTGATCGTCCGCCGGTGTAACCGTGATCCACAGTTCGGTGGGGGTGCTCCGGAACCGACCGCCGAGAATCTCGCTGGACTTGTCGAGGCGGTCCGAAAACACGGAGCGACACTCGGGATCGCCAATGATGGGGATGCAGATCGGGTTGCTGTCTGTACACCCGACGGCTATCTCGACGAGAATCTCCTGTTCGCTGCGCTGTACGAGGGACTGCTCGAACAGGATACGGGACCCGCGGTTCGGTCGGTCTCTACGACGTTTCTCGTCGACAAGGTGGCGAAGGCACACGGTGAGGAAACAATCGAGGTTCCAGTCGGGTTCAAATGGGTCGCGGAAAAGATGACCAATCAGAGCGTGTTGATTGGCGGCGAAGAGTCGGGTGGGTTCACCATCCGCGGGCATATCCGCGAGAAGGACGGCGTCCTCACCGGCCTGTTAGCGGCCTCTCTTGCCAGTGTAGAACCGTTCGAAGACCGGATCGAGCGGTTATTTGACACACATGGCCAGATCCATACCGACCGGGTCAGCCTTGTGTGTCCTGACGAGCGCAAACAGGCCGTGATCGAAGCGCTCGCGGAGGAGATTCCTGACACACTGTGTGAGACAGAAGTTGTCGATATCGGCACTCTTGATGGGTTTAAAATCTTCCTGTCGGATGGGTCGTGGCTGTTGATTCGCCCTTCCGGGACGGAGCCAAAACTTCGAGTGTACGCTGAATCCAACAGTCCAGACGATGTCGCGGAACTGCTCGCGGCTGGTCGTGAACTTCTTCAGCCTCTCATCTAATCCACACTGGTGGCTCCGACGTGTATCATCGCTCAAGTGTGTCCGCAGTACATCGGAGTCTGCCGCCGCGTCAGCACCTATCGTAGCGACTGAAACGATTTACACACTGATTACACTGCTGTCGGGCGATTAGGTGTGTGATTGTCTTCGATGGCTACTATACTCCAAATTATCAAAAGCCTGACCCAACACGGCCTGTGGGGGGACGGAGGAAGCTGGCATTCCGAGTCTGTGGGCTACGACGACAGCTACATCGTTCCGCTAACCTAAGGACCGAGTATCTGTGAGTGACGAACAATCCGAGTCGGTAGCCAATCCAGAAATGTCCGTGATCGGCTGGCTCGTCGCTGCTGGAGTGTTTGTGTTACTCTTCCCCGTGATTCCGTTTCTCGCGATTGGCTGGGTAGTTTCCCGACTGCTCGACTCTGGACGGTCTGTGTCTCGCCCAGAAGACCGCGAACATACGGCAGATATCGGAGTCGACCGTCCTAAGCCTGAGGAGAGGCCGGCTGGTGCTCGAGAGCCCCGAGAGCCTCCACTCGGACCGACTGACGGTAAGGATGCCCGAACGGCCGCCGAGACGACCGGGCTCGATGAGCAGCGTGCTTGAACCCTCACTGCTCAAGCAGCACTGCTAACAGCAACCAGTCGAGCGGTTGATACTGAATATTCAGCGTGAGTCGAGTCTGCAGGGAAACGGGGGTATTTTTACCCGGATGTGTCGTAACTTGCTGTATATGTTCAAGGCTATCGTGAGTGCGTCAACGCTTCAGGACGCACTTGACTCGGTGAGTGTACTGGTCGACGAGTGTAAAATACGGTTGAATGAGGACACGTTTGCTATCCGGGCTGTCGACCCGGCGAATGTTGGGATGGTAGATCTCCGTCTGGAGGCAGCAGCCTTCGAGTCCTACGAGGCGGATGGCGGCGTTATCGGGGTCAATCTGGCCCGACTTGAGGATATCGCGGGCATGGCCAACTCTGATGATCTCGTTCATTTAGATCTCGACGAGGAAACGCGCAAACTCAATATCGAGATGGATGGACTGTCGTATACGCTGGCGCTGATCGATCCTGACTCTATTCGACAGGAACCGGATATCCCTGATCTGGATCTCCCCGCTGAGATCATTCTCGAAGGGGCGCAATTAGACCGCGGAATCACCGCTGCCGATATGGTCTCTGATCATATCCGGCTTCGTGTCGACGGGACCGATGAAGCGTTCTTTGTCGAAGCTGAAGGCGATACTGACGACGTTGACCTGGAACTCAGCCGGCAGGATCTCATCGATCTTGCCGCCGGACCGGCCGACTCACTGTTCTCTCTGGATTATCTCAAAGACATGGATAAGGCAATTCCCGGTGATGCTGAGGTGACGGTCGAACTCGGTGAGGAGTTTCCGGTGAAAATGCACTACGGGTTCGGGGAAGGGCTCGGGAACGTGACGTTTATGTTAGCTCCGCGGATTCAGAGTGACTGATCGGCGAGGAAAACCGAGGTACTGTTCGAACTAAAGCCGTCTCTCACCGAACAAGAGCCTGTTTTCGCTGACGGACCCAGCCCACCAACCTACGGTCTCCGCCAGGAGATCGCAGTTCTCGTCACCGGAGTTCCCGACACAGTCTTGCTATCCGGGACGGAACTTCCATTAGACCAGCCACGAATAACTCACGATTCTGAGCCGAATGCTGCCGGCGGTAGCATAGTCGTATGAGGCCGACAACGGGCAAAACAAGTGTCCTGTCGGCGCTTGGTCGTGGCACTGGTGAGCCCGAAAGACAGATTCGCGCCCGTCGCAGGGGAACCGAGGCCCGCTCTCTCGGTGAGGAATACGTTAGCCAGGTCACAGCCCCATCCCCAGATGGGATTGGTCTACACGTCGCAGAGATCGAGTCTAGAGTGGCTATTTACCGCGAGCATCAAACCAGACAGACGTGGACGGAACGGTCACCGTCGCCGGTCGATGACGCGCTTGGCAGCTTGGGCCTTGTCCTTCCAGCCGTATCCGGAATCGTACACGTGGCGCTTATTCTCGACTAGGTTTTCTGGCGTCGCTTCCTCGAATCCGCCGCGGTTCCAGGCGCCAGTCTCGTGAAGCCAGTCGACCACGTTTTCTTTCGTCTCGGCCCATGAAAGTCCCACCATCTCATACCAAGCGATCATCGCAAAGACAGCGTTGTCGTGACAGCCGGGGACGGAGCCGTGTTCGGCCAGCGTCCGGAGTGGCTCGCGAGTTGGCTCAGATACTGATTCTTTGTACTCTGAGGCGGTGAGTAACTGGAGATGTCCGTCTTCTCGGTCAACTCGCCGCTCTCGTTCCAGTGTGTTGAGTGCCGCCTTGTGGAGACTTGACCACTCTCCGTGAATCGCACGACGTAACAGTTTCTCCTCAATCCCACTCTCCTCGTTTGACAACACCGCCAACAAGTCTGTGTAGGCTTTTTCCACCGTTGACCAGTCGACACCTTCGAAATCACAGCCGGTATCGTGAAGACTGTTAGTCGTTCGACAGCCGGGACACGGGTAACGAAACGTCGGCACAGCATTTGTTTGTGGTGCCGGCATGTTAGCTTTCGCGGTCGTCCCCGGACTGGCAAAACCAGTGTCGAGAGTTGACCCGATACGGCTCCACAGGGCAGTCGCGTCACCTACCGTACGAGAACTGATAATTCGACGAGACTTCAACTGACGCTGGATTCGCTAATAGCCCGATACAGTCACTAACCCATTGCAAATTCAGTGCCATCACACAGAGTAAGGAGGATGTTTTGACGGGCTACAGGCTGTATGCGATTTCTATCATCTCAGCAACTGTGAATACTCACTAGCAGACGAATTCATACACTCGGCCTCGACGTGTACACAACGCTTACCCGGACTGGTGATGTATATGGCCGTATGACAGATGACCGGGATCCTCGAGATCACGAATTCTCGTCAGGGCAGGGGCTCGACGAGGATTACGAAGAGTTCGATCTTGAGCCGCCTGAATTATCCGTCGACCCAACGAAGGTTGATCCGGTCGACAGCCGGGTTATCACCGACCTTCTCGATCAGCGAAACATCACGCGCGACAATGTCGACGCCGAGCAACTGATCGACGTGGGTGTGTCCTACACACAGATCAATCGGTACGAGGCTGCCACCGGCGCACTCGAACGGGCAGCACAGTTCGCCGAAGATGATCTGATCGAACAGGAAGCGTGGGTGAACAAGGGCGCTGCTCACGCCGAACTCGAAGAGTTCGATCAGGCGATTGGCGCCTACAAAGAGGCACTGAAAGTCGACGACGACTCCGAGCACGCCGCCACCGCTCGGACCAATCTCGCGTACGCGCTGTGGGAATCAGGCCAGGACGAGCAGGCGTTAGACCACGCAGAACGCGCTGTGGAACTCGACCCACGATTTCCCGAAGCGTGGTACAATCGGGGCTTTCTATCACTCGAGCGTGGCCTCGCAGAGGATGCCGTCGACGCGTTCGATAATGCAATGCGACTCGGAATGCGGTCACCCGAGATTCTTGACGAAAAAGCCCGGGCTCTGGAGGAGCTGGGTGAGTACGAAGAAGCCGAAGAGCTTGCCGAAGAAGCCCGCGGTCTTCGGGAGGACGCTGAAGAAGAAATCGTCGATCAGTGATGCTCCTTCGCGAACGCGAAACGAAGCGGGGCCTCCTGGTGTCCGTCTGTGATGCCGAGTGTCTCGGTGAAACCTACGAGAATGGACGGGCAACCCTCGAAGTAACCGAAGCCTTCTATGGAGGTGACGAAGCCGTCAATGTCGATGGTGACGAGGTAGTGGCCGGACTCAAGCGGGCACAGATCGCGAATATCGTTGGTATGGAAGCTGTTGGGATCGCTGTCGAAGCAGGTCTCGTCGACGAGGAAACCGTGCTCGAATTCGAACAAACTCGGCACGCGCAGCTTCTCTGGTTGTGACTTCCGATCTCTAGCTGATCGCTATCTCTCGGTGACTGCCGCTTTACTCTAGATTCTGATACCCTTGATATGCGACCCCAGCGGCGGCACGAAGTGTTTGCAGACGATCTGGCTGATCGGCCTGATCGTGATCGTGTTGCCGGTGTGGTATCCGAGTCGGGGGGACCCAGAAACCAATCAGTTTTACATCCACAGTTATCGGCAGTGTTGCATGACTGATTCAAGAATCCCACAGCTTCAGCCGCGAGGGGAGGTTAAACGCGTGAGTTTCGCTCGCGACAGTGCTGCTGAGACGCAGGCCGAGTAGCGCGACGCCTGTTCTTGAGTCATGCCGTGTGGGTTTGGTGGTCATGGTATGTCACACGGCTTATCTGGATTGCACGTCATCTGTGTTCATGTCGAACTCAGAGGAGTCGCTAGACGGTCTCCGGAATCGAACTGACCGTCCGATGCGGTATCTGGTCGCTCAGTACGGCCGCACCAATCTCTCGTCTCTGGTTCTCGGTGGTGTGATGACAGTTCTCGGTGCAGCGTTGCTCTCGATTCCGGCGTTTGTGCTGGGTATCGCGCTCGATGCGATCTTCCGGCAGACACGTCCGTTCACGCTCCCGCTCGTTCCGAACGCGTGGCTCCCGGGGTCGGTGATGGGGAATTTCTGGCTGACGGTCGGAATCGTCAGTACATCGTTTCTCGTCGCCGCCTTTGCCGGATATATCCGCGGGTGGGCGCTGAATCGGGTGGCACAAGATGTCCAACACGAACTCCGGACTGACACCTACGAGCAGATGCAGACCCAGCGGATGGCGTTTTTTGACGATAACAAAACGGGCGAGATCATGTCCATCCTGAATAACGACGTGAATCAACTGGAATCGTTTCTCTCGCAGGATCTTCAGTCCGGGGTGCGAATCGTCGTCACGTCGCTGGTGATTGCAGCAATCACTGTGTACCTCCACTGGCAACTCGCGCTGGTGACGCTGACTATGGTCCCGGCGCTCGGGTACGCGTCCTACAAATTCCAGCAATCGATCGAACCCAAATACGGCAGTGTGCGGTCGTCAGTTGGGAAACTCAACGCTCGACTCGAGAACAACATCGGCGGGATTGCCGTGATCAAGTCGTTCGGTCAAGAGGGCCCGGAGGCGGACCGAGTCGCCGACGCGTCCAACGAGTACCGGTCGGCCAACTGGTCGGCAATTTTGAGCCGGATCAAATTCTTCCCGACACTCGTGTTGATCACCGCTGTCGGCTACGGCGGGACGTTCGCTCTCGGCGGATACGTGTTTCTTCAGCAGGGGTTCGGACTGTTCACACTCGGACTCTCGGCTGGCACGCTCGTGACATTCCTGCTGTACAGCCGGCGACTGATGTATCCGATGCGGCAGTTCGGTCAGGTGCTCAACAACTACCAGTACGCGTACGCTGCAGCCGAACGGATTGTGGGGCTCTTGCAGGATCCGGATCGAATCGAGGACCGCACCACGGGAAAACAGCTCGCACGTGTCGATGGCGGCGTCGAATACGAGGATGTTACCTTCAGTTACGACGGAGAGGAGACGATCATCGATGATGTGTCTCTCTCGGTGGCACCCGGCGAGACGGTTGGGCTGGTCGGGCCGACCGGAGCCGGAAAAACGACGCTGACAAAGTTACTGATGCGGCTGTACGATGCCGACGAGGGGACTGCCCGGGTTGACGGTCACGATATCCGCGATATCGATGTCCGAAGCCTCCGAGATCACTTGGGATACGTCTCCCAGGAGCCGTTCCTGTTCGGCGGATCCATCCGCGATAACGTCTCATACGGAGTCACAGACACAACCGATGACGCTATCAAAACGGCACTCAAGCAGGCCGGTGCGTGGGAGTTCGTCACCGATCTCGAGAATGGCCTCGAAACGGTCGTTGGTGAGCGCGGAGTGAAACTATCGGGCGGACAACGGCAGCGGCTGGCTATCGCTCGGGCGATTCTCAAAGACCCGGCGCTGTTAGTCCTCGATGAGGCGACCAGTCATGTCGACAACGAGACCGAACTGGTTGTCCAACGGAACGTCACCGAGATTAGTGATCACCGGACCACGTTCGTCATCGCTCATCGCCTCTCGACGGTCCGAAATGCCGACCGGATAATCGTTCTCGAAGACGGCCAAATCGTCGAGTCGGGCACACATGAAGCGTTACTCGAAGACGACGGCCTGTACGCGGATCTCTGGCGGGTGCAAGTTGGTGATATTGAGGCCCTTCCCGAGACATTTGTCCAGCAGACCGTCAGTTCTGCCGACGATTAACCGTCGTCTTCCGACAGCCAAAACAGCCCGAGTGTGACCGGGCAGATACTTCGGGAAAGCACACTCCGTCAGGTGCGGGTTGCAGATACGGAGAGTTGAGCGTGATTCCTCACGGGCACCAACGGTCTACCCAGGGATTCACTCTCTAGAGCGTCGCTCATTTTTTGGATTCTCTCATGATGACTCCAGAAATCTCTCGAATCACTCGGCTCTGCACGTTCATAACCAAGTTGGTAGACCGGCTATAATACCTGGTTTCAGACGTTTCGAACATCAATCGATCTGCCTTTGACCCAGATCCAGCTGTCGCATGCACTGATTTGCGACCGACTCAGTGCTCTCATCGGGACCGACCGGCACAATTACTGCCAGAACACAC
>JAQCMZ010000491.1 GCA_028274825.1 Haloferacaceae archaeon | reverse complement strand
GATCGGGAGTGCGCGGGACCGGATTCGAACCGGCGGACTCCTACGAGACAGCGTCCTAAGCGCTGCGCCGTTGGCCTGGCTTGGCTACCCGCGCTCGTACTCAGATAACGTAAATCTACAAAAGAAGGTGTCGTTATCCCCGGTTCGTGACGAGCGAGGGTCAGCAATGAACAGTGCAGACAGCTATGCTGTGGTGTTTGCCAAGTCGCGAGTTACGGTTCTACATCAAGACTGTCAGCTGAAATCGTGTCTGGAAGCAGTTCACCGAGAGTGCGTGTAGAGGTTCGATCGCCATGATCACAGACGACAGGGAACTCCTCTCCACAGAACTCCGCGAGCGTCTGTCGGCACATCCCACACGGGGTCACCCCGTCACGGTCGCCCGAGGAGACAGCGATCTTCTCAAACTCCCGATAGCCATCGGCTATGGCCCGCCCGATAGCCACCTCCTCAGCGTGAAGACTGTTCGAGTAATTCGCATTTTCGATATTACAGCCGGTGTACACCGTTCCGTCATCGGTCCGGATCGCTGCCCCAACAGTGTAGTCCGAATAAGGGACGTATGCGTCTGTCAACGCATCCCTAGCCTTCTCAATAAGCGAGTTCATGCGAAGAGAAAGCCACTGTGGGACAAAAACCTTCACTCACAGCAGTTACCTGACACCCTTCCACGACCGAACATATCGAGTCACACTATCACAGACTGGGCTCCGACTTCTGACGGGTCAATACTCGCGTCGCTCGGTGGGGGTGTAGGTCATATCAGAACGGTTCCTGAGAAAGAAAGCGGACTTCGTCTCCTGCCACGGTGGGATGTATTTTCGTCCCTCCAGTTCGGGGCCACAACCAGCGGCACGAACTGTCGCAGCCCCGTCGGCTGTTGTCGGCTTTATACTACCCGAGAGTAGGGTGTTTTCAGCTCGCTACCGCTGTGAATGAGAACTCACCGCGACAGCGGTTCCGCTAGTCGGTATCGTATTTATACGTCGCTGTGTCGGGGTCGATACCGAATTCTTCAGCTAGCTCTTCTGGGGCAACACCCACCGGTTCAGGGTCAATCTCAGCAGCCGACTTAAACCGCTCGCGAAGAACAGGCGGCATCCTGAATGAGTCTAAGTTGACAGCGAGTGAAACGACAGCTTCCTCGTGAGTTGAGCGCTTTTGTTCAAGCCGCTCATCGAGCCGCGAGGGCAGTGTGCTGATTGGTGCGGGTTCAAATCCAAACTGACGGAGGTACTCTGGTTGGGAAGTGAGAGAAAATACCGCATCAAAGTCGTCGTCACCGGCGTGATCGATGAGTCGTTCAATCACGTGAGCGCCGACACCCTGGCCACGCCACCCCTCTAACACACCGATCCCTGTGAGTTCACACACGTCTGGATCGGCCTCGTGAGTTCGGGTGCGTCCGAACCCTGCTCGGTTGTTCGTCTCCTCGTCGACCGCAATAACGTAGTCCCGCGAACGGAACGCAGTATCATCTAATCCCATCGACTCGATGTGGTTTAGTAGCCACATCTCATCTCGGTCTTTCCCATCGCGGACGTACATATTAACACATAATCTCCCCGGAGTCAAAACAGTTTTTAGAGTAATCGTGACAAATCCAGCCTCGGTCCAGGACTGTCGCTCGCTGACAGCCACCCGCAACGACAGCCGTGGGGTTCCCAGTCACAGACCGGAAAGACCACGCGGAAGCAACTCTACTCATCGGCGGTGAGGTTGTGGGCCGTGCCAGTTTGTCCCCCCGACTGAACTCGCCGGCCGTCGCTTCAGTACAAAGATCCAAACAAAAGCGCCCCCAGTGATGGGATGAGGCTGACGTGATGTGGCACATCTACCGTGTCGTTTTCGGACGGAATCCGCATGTTGCCGATCAACCAAATCTCGACACTGGATACGCGACACACGGGGGCACAAAGGGGATCGTGCTCACGTTCACGACGGCTCCGAGTGCGTCTCACTCACACCATCACGACCCGCCCAGCAGCGGTCGGCACCACAGCCGCAGACTCCCCTCGACTACAGCGAAGAGGGGAGTGGGGCCAGTTCGATGACAGCCTGCTGCGCACGGTGTCGGACACTCTTTCGACCAGTACCACGTTCCTGTCGGAGGGGACACCAGTGAGCGGATCCCCAACTACGCCACACTTCTCGAGACCGCCACTGCGTCAGCGACCCCACACGGTGACAGCCAGAGAATCGTCTGCGGGGATTCATCACAGCCGACTCCCATGACTGAGTGGGAGGAGCTCGATAATCGCGCTCCTGAGCAGAATTGCGGGGGTTTGCGTGTGGTTTTATAACTTTGACAGTGAAATTAGGTCGACATGGAACCGCTTCAGGGGACCGATGAGGTAGTCCACAACCCGGATCCAGAATTCGTCGCCAAGACGAATGTTCAGCAGTACATGAACGCCCGGGGTATCGACGACTACGATGAGTTGATCGAGCGAACGTGCCGAGAAGCCACCGACGACTCGAACTCCGGTGTCGACTGGTTCTGGGACGACATCGTCGACTGGCTCGATATCGAATTCGACGAACCGTACAATCGGGTCCGGAACGACACTGATGGCCCGCAGTTTTCTGAGTGGTATCCCGGCGGCAAACTCAACATTGCTCACAACGCTGTCGACCGACACGCGGCACCTGGAAATCCGACACGAGAGAAGACGGCCTGCATCTGGGAGGGTGAAGACGGCACCGTCAGCAAGATTTCGTTCGCGCAACTTCACCGGGAGGCGAACCAGGTTGCGAACTTTCTGGAGGCAGAGGGGGTTGGTGTCGGTGACCCAGTTGCGCTGTACATGCCGATGGTTCCCGAGGTTATCTCACTCCTGTATGGCTGTTTCAAGACGGGTGCGATTGTGGTGCCGATTTTCTCTGGATTCGGGACAGAAGCAACGGCCACGCGGCTCGCAGACGCCGGCGCGTCAGTGCTGTTCACCGCTGACGGCTACTATCGGCGCGGTGACGAAGTCTGGTTGAAAGGGGCTGCTGATGAAGCGATTGCTCAGGCGGGATCCGTGCAAACGACAGTCGTGTACGACCGACTCGGGGCCGTTCCCGAGTCGGACGGCGACAACCCACCGGACACGACTAGTTCGGGAGTCGCCTGGGACGGCAGTCGTGATGTCGGGTGGAGACAGGCAGTGAAGTCTCGATCGACCAGTTACGAATCACGGTCGCTGCCATCAGACGCAGAATCGATGCTGTTGTACTCGTCCGGGACGACCGGCACGCCGAAAGGAATCGTTCACACACACGCTGGTGCCGTCGTACAGGCAGCAAAAGAAATTCACTTTGGGTTCGACCAGAAGGATGAAGATCGCTTTTTCTGGCTATCGGATATCGGGTGGATGATGGGACCGTGGACGCTGATCGGAAATCACGTTTTTGCCGGGACAATCTTCATGTACGAGGGGGCTCCAGACCATCCCGAACCGGACCGGCTCTGGAAGATGATCGACCGCCACAATCTGACCGTCTTTGGCATCTCACCGACGGCGATCCGTGCGCTACGGAAACACGGAGACCACTGGGCCGACGGACACGATTTTTCCTCGCTCCGAATACTCGGATCGACGGGAGAGCCGTGGGATCCCGAGTCATGGCAGTGGTTTTATGATACCGTCGGCACCGGTGAAACACCAATTATCAACATTACCGGTGGAACGGAGATCATGGGGTGTTTCCTGATGCCGATGCCAAACCAGCCGTTGAAGCCCTGCACGGTCGGGGGGCCAGGATTGGGGATGAACGTCGATATCCTCGACAGAGAGGGCGACTCTGTCGTCACAGCTAACGAACGGGGTTATCTAGTCGCTCACGACTCGTGTCCGTCAATGACAAAGAGTCTCTGGTCTGGAGACGAACGCTATCTCGACGAGTACTGGAGCACATACGAGGAGGCGTGGGACCACGGCGATTGGGCACAGAAAGACGACGATGGGTTTTGGTTTCTCCACGGTCGGGCTGATGACGCACTCAACGTTGCAGGCCGGAAGGTGGGGCCTGCCGAAATCGAAGGGGTACTTATCGATCACGACGCCGTCAATCAGGCTGCGGCTGTTGGCGTGCCGGATGACACCACCGGCACGGCGGTCGTTTGTTATGTGATTCCAGAGCCAGACGTAGAGCCGTCCGAGACACTCCGCGCTGAATTGGGGCGACTCGTCGGAGAAGAACACGGGAAACCGTTCAAACCGCGGGAGATCCTCTTTGCTGCTGATCTCCCCCGAACACAAAGTGGCAAGATTATTCGCCGTGCTGTCACTGCGACACACCGCGGTGAAGACCCTGGAGATCTATCTTCGATGGAAAATCCAGACGCTTTAGCTGCGATTCGGAGCGCGAGATAGCCGTCAGTAACCCTGAATGTCAGACTGTCTGCCCACGCTAACACGGCGTTTATTGTTCGTCTTTGATTGAGCCAATAGAACCGAGTGAACGCCGTTCTCGCAGATCAGCGAATCCGGATGAGGCCCAGTTACCCGGTTCGATCAGTCTCGACACCCGGCAGATCGACAGCTCCGACAGCCGCGACAGTGTTTTTGGGATTCTCATCGGAGCATCAGACGGATGCAGCGTTCACTACCGACGGGTGGTGGGATCGTTGAGATGACCTTGCCTTGTCCTGGTCACCGTTTCTCAGAGGAGCCGTCCGAACACAGCTAAATCGAACAAGGAAGCAAACAAATGCTGGGCCGTCACAGCGGTATTTGTGAGGCAGTAATAGATCGCGGGTCCGGGTAGGAAACTGCGCATGAGGCTTCTGACACAGACGTCTCAGCGGCCCCGCCGTCGTCGATCATCGCGATATCTCCCGGGGTCGGCTCACTCTCGAGATCAGCAGATGGAAATAGGATTGTCCCGCCACTGAGTAGCGGTGCCACGATTCCGCCAACAACAATCCGCGGGTCAGCCAGCGACCCGTGAACGGCCACCGTTGTGTTCGTCCCGAACTCGTGTTCAGACGTGATTGCCCGGCCAGCATCGATGATATCGAGGTGTGTGTAGACAGCAGACTCACTGCCGATGACTGGCGTCTCCGCCCCGTGAGTCGCGGGTGCCTGTGCGGGATTTTCACTCCACAGTTCCTCTTCCCAGTGGACAATCTCAGGGGATTCGGCTGCGCCGTTATAACAGGTGAGTTTCGTCTCAGCGTCAATCTCGAAGTCGGTGAGTTCTTCTACGGGAACTACAGCGGCTCTCGGTCGGTCGGCGAGACTGTGTGGATGAGTGAATCTCGTGACCGCCCCGAGTTGTGCTGCACCCAAAAACGCCAGCAGTGGGTGAAGCTGTTTTCGCGGGGTGACCGATACCGTCGTCTGCTGGTGAACCCCCAGATGTCGGAGAACATTCGCTGCCTTCCATGCATTCGTGAGGAGTTCCCGATAGGAGCGCTCTCGTCCCGACGGCGTCACCAGTGCCACCGAATCCCCACGCCGGTCTCGTGCGAGGATGTCATTCACGATTTCCATGACAGAGTTTCAACGGCCATGGGCAAAGCATATTTGTTTGTGAACTGTCGCTTACGGCCGGAAAGCACAGAAACGTCGATGTCTCAAACAATCGGCGCGGTGCATCGAGACACGACTGAGTATTTCGCAGCTATCGAGACGCCTGTGCGACAGAATCACCCGAGTGTCTCGAGGCGTGACCACAATCCAGGCTATAATAGTGGACGCCAGACAGATCGGTATGAGAGTTAGCGAGGGTGTCGAGACCGGCTACAGCGAGGACTTCAGTTTCTCAAAAAATCCCTGATCGATGTCGATCTCCTCGCCGCCTGCCTTTGCGAACTCTTGGAGTGCTTCCCGTTGTTCGCTGCTCAGCGATTCCGGGACAACGACCTGAATTTGCACGTACAGGTCACCTCGGCCGCGGCCGCGGAGTTGCGGCATGCCTTTGGCCTGCAATCGAAACGTCTCGCCACTCTGGGTTCCAGTCGGGAGATCCATCTGGACTGTCCCGTCAACGCCGTCCACCTGGATAGAATCGCCGAACACTGCCTGCGGGAACGAGACTGCCTTCCGGGTGCGGAGGTCAGCACCGTCACGCTCCAACCGGTCGGCGGAGTTGACGTTGACCTCGATCAGGAGATCCCCCTTGGGGCCGCGGTTCTCGCCAGGAGCACCCTCACGCTCCATTCGAAGGGTCTGGCCTGACTGGATTCCGGCAGGAATATCCACACTGAGCGTGGCGCTCTCACGGGTGATTCCCTCGCCGCCGCAGCCAGAACACTTCTCGCTGAACAGTTCGCCTTCTCCCTCGCATCGCGGACATGTGGATCGTTGTTGGACTCGACCGAGTGCAGTCTGCTGAACCTGCGTCACCTGCCCCCGTCCGTTACACTGCGGACACGACCGGGCGTCAGCATCTGGAGGATGACCTGATCCGCCGCAGGTGCCACATCGCTCCGGGCGTCTTATGCTCACCTGTTTGGTAATCCCATCGAAAGCTTCCTCCAGATCGATTGTCAGGTCAGTCCGCAGATCACGTCCCTGGCGCGGACGGTCACCCTGACGGCCGCCACCACCACCGAACGAGCTCCCGCCGCCACCACCGCTGAAGAACTGCTCGAAGATATCTTCAAATCCGCCGCCACCACCGCCGAACGGGCCGCCAGCGCCGCCTCGGCCCCCACCGGAATCGGTTGCTCCGCGTTTTTCGGCCTGCTCAAACCGGTCGTGACCCATCTGATCGTACATCTGCCGCTTCTCGTCATCAGTGAGAATCTGCTTTGCCTTTTGGATTTTTTTGAATTTCTCCTCGGCGTTTGGATCATCGCTCACGTCAGGGTGGTACTCGGTTGCCTTCTCGCGGTAGGCCCGTTCGATTTCATCTTCGCTGGCGTCCCGTGAAACCCCGAGCGCCTCATAGAAGTCCTCGCTCATCAGTTATACACTACTATGCCAGTGAGCCACTTGAAACGACCGCTCCACGAGTGAACGTTGCTCGTTGATATCTTCCTCCGCGTGTAGTCGTTCAGGTGTGTTTTGGAAGTGAAGTACCTCGGGGGCATCCTTCGAGAATCGCCGATTCTCGTCATCACTCTTCTTCGATTTCCGTCCGACCCCTCACACTCGGCCTGTTCCGCCTGTAGAGAGAGCAGATGATTCCTCAGGCACACCGACAGCTTAGTCGGGGATTCACTCTCTCCAGAATGTCTCTTATTTACAGGCGGAGCAGACCAATCACCTCGGGATTGTTCGGATATTTGTGATTTCCGTGATGACGAGAATCGACGATTCTCAAACCTCATGACTCCGGGACGGTTCGGTAAGCACGAAGAAATCCCGAGCGGCGAGAGTTTCAGATCTGCACCCCTTCGAGAATTCGCGGTCACCGTATTGGCGTTTCGGACATTGCCTCGTTATCGAGGGCGGGCTGGTCACCCCCCAAGATCGTTTAGCATCCGCCCCGTTCCGACCTTGTCTTCCTATTTACTCGGATTCGTTACAGCTGCATATGACACGTGAAAACTCAAATTGTTGTGTCGAAGGTGAATAGCAATGAGGATTGTCGGATTCATCCTGCGGGTGTGGTGATCAACAAACCATCTTGATGAACTGAGATGAGTGGGCAGCCGAAGAACGTATGATTCTTGTCTCTGCTACCCAGGGTACCCAGGCTTCTAGAAATTGCCAAGCCCGCAGGTATTTTCAGTTCTTCGTGTGTGGTAGTGTTGAGTTCGATTGGAGCGAGATTACTTGATGCGATTTCAGACTCCGCCAGAGTCGGTGGCAAATTGAGACGGCGTTTGTCTAAGGTGAGATTTGTGCGATCGTATCAGGCATGTCGGCGGCTTCAAGTGGTATCGTGCAGTTAATCAGGTATGAACGATCCGACATCTGATATAGGTGAAGTAGATCCCAAGGCGGCACCAGAGTGTGATATCTGCAGTGACCCAGCTATCGGTGTCGACCGGGTCACAGTCGCGTGGGTCGAGGACGGACAAGCCCACCACAGGAACTTCTGTGGACAAGACTGCTGTGACGACTGGGATGACGAACGACCGTCGCGCTGAGACGCGATAACTGGACCAGTGTGGCAACCCGGCCTGGATTCTTCTGTTTGCGAGTGGAGACTGCTGATGGAGCGAAGAAATCGGACTCCTCTTCTCACTGAAACAGGAGACGAGCCCTGTCGAGGTCCACCCACAGCGAAACCGCGGGATTCCCCCATGAGGAATCCAGACAATCGAGGGCTCTGGCTGTATACGCGAGGGGTTTGCTGAGGAACGTTCGGCCCTCCCCAGCATGTGAAGTCGCGGGTATCCGCTGGGTATTATTCTTCTTGATCACACTGACAGGGCTCATTGGCGGCCAGTGCCGTGAGTGGCGGGCCGGACCACAGCCAGACATTCCGATTGTAGCGGCGAAAAAGGGATGGCGTGGTGACAATCCGCCTGCTGGTGAGTTGGTCACGGTGGTGTATGAGTGTAGGAGAAGAGAAGGCAGTCACCCGTATCCACCGTTAATTCGAGCCCGGTCTCGATGGCAGCATATCGCCGATACATTGCCAGCGATTGCACAAGCCACTCAGTCGAATTCTAGGCGCGCTGTGAGCGGGGGACGTGATACATCAGGACGGGTCATTCCACCGGTTAGAAGTGGGATTTCGGTGTGGTAGCGCCGTAATCACTGGTAACGTTTCACCATGGCAGTCAATACCGTGCGATCGGCGACTGAGAATTCTTGACATCCTCGTCCGCGTGACCGCGGCCGAATCCCACCGCACCGCTGAATTGGGAGTGGCAGGGTTGCAGACTCCCAAGCCAACACACCGTTGGAATCGGTGAGTGACCGGTCACTGGGCAGTCTCCTGGGAGTGGCCACCCCGGGACTCCTCTCCGTTGTCGGACTCGGACACCCAGTGTTGTGTTGGCCACAGGGAGTTCAGCAGACTTCGACGGACTCGGAGTGACTTTCTCTACGAGTATTTGCCCGGTGGTTGGTGTGTGATTCCCACATCGGGCCACACTCTGTTTCCAGTCTGGGCGGACACTCGAACCGCCAGTTGTCGGGCACTCGGCTACACTGGGGTCGTCCCCAGTGCGCCGACGCTTGCAAAGACGGTGTTTTAGAGAAACAACCGTCGGGAATTGCCGCTGTGACGGCGCGTATCCACGCCGTGAACGGCGTGGGAGTGCGCCTGTTCCAGCTATAACAAGTCTGACCACATTCGCCTATCGCACCGCGTGGGCCGCAGACTCTGCAATCGTGATTCGCGATTAAGAGATATGAACACTAGACAGACGAGCGAGGCAAGTGCATCCAAATTCCACTCATAAAGATTCGCGATTACCAACTTCTATTACAGGCAGTTCCCGGCAACTGGAGTGGACCCAGTTCTGGTTGATTCGGATCACGCATAGACGTTCGCTGACAAGCATGAGGTAGTATGTGAACAACGGCCGAGAGGATTTTCAACCGCCGGACCAAACTCTACTGTATGATATCACTGGAAGAGGCCGTAACGGCCCGGCTGGAGTCTCACGGTCAACGGTTCGAGGTGTTAATCGATCCAGACGCAGCGTTATCGATCAAACGCGAAGAATTCGATGGTGACATTGAAGATGTTATCGCTGCCGAAGATGTCTTCGAGAACGCTTCTCGGGGGGATCGCCCGCCAGAAACATCGCTCGAAGAGGTGTTTGACACGACCGAGCCACTCGAGATCATCACTGAGGTCGTTCAACGAGGAGAAATCCAGATCACTGCCGACCAGCGACGCGAGATGCAGGATCGTAAACACAAAGCGCTGGTGAATCAGATTGTCAGAAACGCAGTGAATCCCCAGCAGGGTGACGCACCACACCCACCAGAGCGGATCGAACGGGCACTGGAGCAGGCAGGGTTCAGGGTGGATCCGATGGAGCCCGTTCAACGGCAGGTAGACGACGCACTTGATGACCTTCGGCCGGTTATTCCGATTCGATTCGACGAGATTACAATTGCCGTTCAACTCCCCGCAGATTATGCAGGCAGCGGTCAGGCGCAGATCCGCGAGTTTGGTGACCTCGAGAGTGAAGAGTGGCAACAGGACGGCTCGTGGGTCGGTGTGATAACCTTCCCAGCAGGCATGCAAGACGAGTTTTACGATCTCGCTAACGAAGTATCATCTGGAGAAGCTGAAACTCGCGTGGTGAAAGACGAAGACGAACTCAGTACGCGTTGATCGTGAATACAGTCTAGCTGTGAAACTCTCGTCTCTTCGTTCGCTGAGTTCCAGCTTCTGCCTCTGGCTGGCGGCTCATCGTGGCGTGAGAATCTCACCTCGCGGTCACTGCTACATATCACAACAGAGTGGGTGTGAAATCTGCGATAACGGAGGGTTTTCCCCCTCACACGTGCTTTGACCTGTCAGCCAGGTCAAGACATTCACCACCAGTAGCGCGGGTATATTGATAGAACAATTCCATGAGAATTGGAAAGATGAACAATCGGGGGTTAAGCCTCAAATACCAATCAGTACTCAGGTGGTGAACGGATTCTCTGGTGGTAACAGAGCTGACCGGGGGTCCCTGGTGTCGAGACTCTAATTCACACCCTCTTTCGAGGAAGTTTCAATATCCCGTATTTCATACAGTGATATGTGATTCCATCTGGCAATAATAGGGTGAAGCACACCCACCCCTGACGTCATCGGGGTGGACATCAGCGGTCGCCACGAAGAAAACGGCTCATACCTGATGGTTGCCGCCGCTGTCCACGCCACCGTCGATGCTGCTCGAATTCGCTCGGTCGGCGGAATCGGCTTCGCAGTGTTACGTGAACCACCAGAACTCAATGCCACGCTCGCGGTGGTAGCGGATGCGATCAGTGACCTCTCCGGATTGCCGGACGGGCCGGTTGTTGCCGAAGGCGGCGAGTTCTACGAAGAGCCCGCAGGGTTCGTCGAACCATCATTCCCGACCGATTTTAAATACGTTGAGACCGTAGCAGAAAGACAAAGCGTGCAGGTTGCACATTATGCTGCGTATGGCGCGCGAGAACTGCTTAAGCCGGGTGAGTCGTAATTCCAGTCACAGTCCACAGCTATGTGTATGTCGACTCGACAGTGAACAGATACGATAGATGTCAGCGTTTGTCGAAACCCGGACCCGATTGTTGGACGAGCAGATGCTCGAATCCAATTACCGTGTGTCAGCCGAGGCTGAAACTGAGATCTGCTGGAGAAGTACCAGTGTTGAACGTCTCAGATCAAAGACCGATCACAGGTTCTAATCGTGGGAAAGACACTCAGATTCAGACTCACACCCACAGTTACACACACTGTCTGCAGTCTGCAGGTTCATCCACGGTAACGAATGCAGCTACTAACGATCACATGACAAGTTACGTCGACTCACAGCGCAGATGTATTGGACTCAGACTCATTACCGGTCAGCGCGTCAGCCAAGATACCACCGTGACCAGTCTCCTGGATCATCAAGCCACTGAGATTCCCCGCCCAATAGTATGAAAGCAGTCATCGCAAAGCGTGCGGATGGGGCCACTGCCGATCTCACCGAGATCAGACAGTTGGCGGCAGCCGCAGGATACGATATAATCGGCCAACTGACTCAAACTCGGACGGAAGACGCTGCCTTCCATTTCGGCGAGGGAAAAATCGAGGAACTGTCGCAGCGAGTCGCCAAGACGGGCGCGACTCACGTTATTATCGACAACGATCTTGGGCCCTATCAGACGTACAATATCGGAGGGAAACTCCCGGCAGGGGTTGAGGTGATTAACAGGTTCACCCTAATCCTGCAGATTTTTGCACAGCGAGCAGAAACTCGGAAGGCTCAACTCCAGGTTGAGTTGGCAGAACTACGGTATGAACTGCCGCGGGCCGAGGCGAAGGCGAGTTTGGCAAAACGCGACGAGCGGCCCGGATTCATGGGGCTCGGAGAGTACGAGGAGAGCCGGGAACGCGATATCAAGCGGCAGATCTCCGAGATTCGAGACGAGCTGGAATCAATCACTCATCAAGAGGAAACCCGGCGGGCTCAACGGCGTGAATCCGGGTTCAATCTGGTCGCACTCGCCGGATACACGAACGCCGGAAAATCGACGCTGTTGCGGCGACTCGCAGCGGAATTGGATATCGACGAGAACACCGATCAACACCCGGACTTGGCTACGACCGCAGAATCAGAGGATATGCTGTTCACGACGCTCGGAACGACCACACGCCGAGCGGAGCTCCAGAAACGGGAGATTCTGCTGACAGACACGGTGGGATTCATTTCTGATCTTCCTCACTGGTTGGTCGAGTCATTCGAATCGACACTAGACTCGGTGTATCGTGCTGATCTCGTGTTACTCGTTGTTGATGCCAGCGAGTCGGTCGCCAATATGCGGGAGAAAATCGTCACCTGTCACGATACACTTCACCAGCGGGTGGAGGCCCCAGTTGTCACGGTGTTCAACAAGATTGACCAGGTGGATCCCGAAGAATTGGCAGACAAACAGGAGGCAATGGCGACGTTAGCGCCTAATCCGGTGGCCGTCTCTGGGGAGGCTGGCACAGGTGTCACAGACCTCGAGGGCCGCGTCGAATCAGAGCTTCCAGACTGGAGAGACGAGCGTCTGGTTCTCCCGATGACAGAAGATACGATGAGTCTCGTCTCCTGGATCCATGACCACACCTACGTTGAAAACGAAGATTACGCCGACGATTCCGTGATCATGCAGTTTCAGGCAATGCCGTCGATCGTCTCTCAGGCGCGGTCGAAAGCTGCCGAACTCACGCCGTCATCTCTCGAATCCGTCTGAAGGGATCACGAGAGCCGGCGGAACCGCTGCAACCCGTGTGATTGAGATTCGAGAAGAGTCTGTAACTGGCTACAGAGTTGATTTCTTCTTTTCAGTGACCGTAACCTCGGAAATCTGTGTCGCTGGATACTGCCCGTCGGCGTCTTTTTCGGCTGCTTTCACCATATCCCAGATCACGTTGAGACCGGTCGTCACCCCTTCTAATGCCTCCATTTCGCAGCCTGTTTTTCCCGTGGTTTCGACCGTCACCGACAGTAAAACCTGCTCATCGCCGATATCAAACTGTGTGTCGACGTTCGTAATCGGAATCTGATGACACATCGGGATAGTCTCCCAGGTGTGTTTCACTGCCTGGATGGCCCCGACTCGTGCCGTCGCGAGGACGTCACCTTTCCCCACCTCATTACCACGGATGGCAGCAACCGTCGACTGACTCAGCGCGATCTCACCGCTGGCGGTAGCACGTCTGCGAGTGTCAGGTTTCGAGCCGACATCCACCATCTGAACGTCTCCCTGGTCGGTCGTATGTGTGAACTCGCGAGTCTCGGGGGAGGCGTCTTCACCCGGGGGATCTTCAGCAGGATCCGTCATCACTCAAAGCCTCCGGGAGGGCATCTGGTAAATCCGTCGCCAGAAGGCCTCGATTGCGGCCTTCAGTCGCGAGCGTGCCTGCTCGCCCGTTCGCGTAGGCTCCGATTGCGGCCGCCTGAAGCGGCTCTGACCGGCAGACTAACGCCCCAACCGCCCCCGCGAGCACATCGCCAGTGCCACCGACCGTCATCGCAGGGGTGCCGGTTCGGTTGAGTCGATGGCGGTGACGATCAGTGATCAGATCAGTCTGTGCCTTGACCAGTAGCGTGATATCGAGTTCTGCGGCGTAGGTTTCGATAGCCTCCACGCTGTTTCGCGGGTCTTCCACGGCAGGACCACCCATATCAGCTAATTCGCCGCGATGTGGCGTACACACTAGGTTCGCGTCAGTCTCGACAGTAGGCACCACCGAAAGCGCGTCCGCATCGACGACAACTCGGCCATCGATGCACTCCAGTAAATCGGCGACAGCACTCTGTGAGGCTTCCGAGTCACCTAATCCCGGTCCCACGACGACACTGTCGTGAGCGGCTGCGAGGTCCTGCAGTTGGTCGACGTTCGGAGGTGCAATTCGGTCTCCAGGGAGTGGTCGCACGATGAGATCTTCACTGTAGCTTTGTACCTCTCGGGCAACTGGCTCCGGGACGACAACCCGAACCAGATCGGCACCAGCCCGCAAGGCTGCCTGCCCTGCCAGCGCAGGCGCCCCCGTATACGGCCCGCCACCGACGACGAGGACCTCTCCGTGTTCACCCTTGTGCCCGTGAGGAATCCTCGAGAGGCCGAGAAGGTCTCCAGGCCCGGTAAATCGCTCGGCAGCGTCCGGGATACCGATATCAGCGACCGTGATTGTCGCCTCGACAGACTCGAGACCGGGTTTGCTGTCGTGAAACGTGACGACGTGGTCAGCATCGACGGCCACTCCCTCCCGCTCACCGGTGTCCGCGTCGATCCCCGAGGGAACATCCACACTCACGACCGGCGTCTGCGACTGATTGATCAGGTCCGTACAGGTCGCTTCTGGCTCGCGAAGTTGACCCGTTACACCGGTTCCGAGCATTGCATCGACAATCACATCTGACTCGTCGAAATCGATAGCTCTCGGGTCAGAAATCATACGCCGCGAAATCTCTGCATTCCCCAGGGCGTCCCAGTTTTTTCGGGCGATTTCTGTCTGAATCGTCTCCGGACGGCCTAACAAGTAGACACGCGTCTCGTAGTCTGAGAGAAACCGAGCTGCAACAAAGGCGTCTCCACCGTTGTTTCCGCGGCCACAGACGAGTGTGACCGTCGAGCCTGTATCAGCCACGTCCTGGATTCTCCGAGCAAGCGCTCCGCCGGACGATTCCATTAATTGCTTTCGCGGGATCCCGAGAGCGGCCGAGTTCCGGTCGACAGCCGCCATCCGACTGCTGGTGATCATACTAATGGTTTGAGCCAGAGTGTATAAATCCAGGGAGCCGCCTCGCCAAGCGGTTCAAGAGGCCATAGTGTTTGGTTTGACCCTCCGTGACGAATTGTGACTCAAAGAGCTCCAAGGCATATTCTTCCATACATAGAGTTTCTAAATGCTTTAGACACTGCCAATGGCAAAGTAGCCTCCGGTGACAGCGATAACCGCCAAGCAGACGAAGCCGTTCGCGTGGTCGATCTCACAGAGGCTGAGGAGCCAATAGAATCACTTTCCTCTGAGACAGCACGTTCGATATTCGACTCACTCCACGACGAACTACTCGGCTGAGACGACCCGCTACACAGTGACACACACGACAGATGAGTGTGGCCAGGCTGACAACGTTGATCCCTCTCACGCGATCCGAATCGCACGTGTAGACCCAGAGACCGGGTGATCTCACTACCCAGTGAATTCTTTTGATCAGACTGTTCATACTCTGATCAAGTCTGTGCGTTTCAATTCGTCGGCTAGCGTGGTCGAGAATCATCACGATTTCGCTCCTCGTGTGTGCTCCCACGCCGGTGGCTCCGGATTCGCGAGCGGTCAGGCAGATGAGACTTCTCTCGCGTACACGCCATCAGTCTAGCTTATACGTGGAACAGGCGCACTCCCACGTCGTTCACGGCGTGGATACGCGCCGTCACAGCGGCAATTCCCGACCGTTGTTGTTCCAAAACACCGTCTCTGCAAGCGTCGGCGCACTGGGGACGACTCCAGTGTAGCCGAGCGCCCGACAACTGGCGGTTCGAGTGTCCGCCCAGACTGGAAACAGAGTGTGGCCCGATGTGGGAATC
>JAQCMZ010000476.1 GCA_028274825.1 Haloferacaceae archaeon | reverse complement strand
GGATTCCCCGTGTTGTGTTGGCCACGGGGAGTCCGGCAGACTGCGGCAGACTCGGAGTGACTTCCTCTGCAACTGTTCGCCCCCGGTGGTTGGTGTGTGATTCCCACATCGGGC
This sequence comes from Haloferacaceae archaeon, assembly GCA_028274825.1. Lineage (GTDB taxonomy): Archaea > Halobacteriota > Halobacteria > Halobacteriales > Haloferacaceae > J07HR59. The sequence continues at coordinate 9,200 of JAQCMZ010000476.1, read as the reverse complement.
CACACCCTGCCCTGTTTCCAGTGTGGGCGGACACTCGAACCGCCAGTTGGTGGGCGCTCGGCTACACTGGGGTCGTCCCCAGTGCGCCGACACTCAGAGAGACGACAGTGTAGAGTAAAACCAGTCCGAAATTGGCGCTGTGACGGCGCATATCCACGCCGTGAACGGCGTGGGAGTGCGCCTGTTCAGCCTATAAAGACGGAGGAGAATATCCGTGGCTTTAGACGCGAGAGGATTTCACCCAGGTTCTGTGCTATCTGTGTGAAAACAATCACTGATGACCTGACAAGCGGGCGATCACGCTGGCTGACCAGACGAGTCTCTCCTAAGGGAAAACCTACATAACCCCAGTCACCACATTCGTAGGACATGCCAGTGGACACGGCTGTAGTTCTCGCCGCAGGAGAGGGGAAACGGTTGCGACCCCTCACCCGGTATCGGCCAAAACCCATGCTTCCTGTGGCAGGGTCGCCTGTCCTCGAGCGGGTGTTTGACGCTGTGCTCGAGGCCGGTATCACTGATTTACACGTCGTTGTAGGGTACAAGCGAGACCGCGTGAGAGAGTACTTCGGGTCTACATATCGAAATGCCGAGATTACGTATCATATTCAAGAGAAACAACTCGGCAGCGGCCATGCGTTCGGGCAGACGACCGGTGTGACTGAAGAGCCCGTTCTCGTGGTGAATGGGGATCAGATCATTGCGCCCGCGCTCGCAACCGCTGTTATCGAAGCACACGAGAAAAACGCCTCTCCGGCGACGATCGGTGCTGTGAGAAGTGAAAAAACAGCTATTTACGGCGCAGTCACGCTTCGTGATGGACTGGTGACCGATCTCATTGAGGGGCACAGCGAGCAGGATTATGGCCTATTGAACGCGGGTGTGTACGCGTTCGATGCAGAAGTGTACGATACGCTCGAGGAGACTCCCCGTACCGATGGGAGCACCACTCTGCCTGGATTGATCGAGTATCTGACCGAGACGGGCTGTCGCGTCGAGGGCGTCAAGACAGCAGGCTACTGGTCGGACGCCACCTACCCGTGGGACTTGCCGGCGGTCACACGGGAGGAACTCCGTCGTGAGGCGGTGTCGCTTCCACAGCGCAGTAACGGTGTCTGGATCGCTGACTCGGCTACGATCGCCGACAGTGCCACACTCCGTAAACCGGTCGTTGTTCTGAGTGATACTGTGGTCGCCCCACAGGCGGTTATCGGGCCCAACACGGCCGTGGGTCAGAACGCGACGATTGGGGCCTCTTCCGTGGTCGAGGGAAGCGTGATCGATGAAGACTGCCGTATTGCTCCCGGGTGTACCGTCGTTGACTCGGTGCTCGGCCAGCAGGTCACTCTCGGGGCCGGGGCGTCACTTTCTAGCGGGCGGTCAGATGTGCAGATTGGCGAGAGTATCTATCTAGACCGTAGACTTGGGACCGTTCTCGCGGATCGGGCCACCGTAGAGGGCGGGGTTACCTTCCGGCCCGGGACGCTGGTTGGTCCGGAAGCAACACTTCGGGCCGGGGTCGTCGTGTCAGAGAACGTTCCCGCTGACGCGGAGGTGCGGAACTAATGTGTGGGATAATCGGCTGTGCGGGCCGTGGTAGCGACACACTAAGCGTCCTCACACACGGACTGAATCAGCTGGAGTATCGGGGCTACGACTCGGCGGGAGTGGCGCTGGGCGGTCATAGAGTTGGCGTGAGGAAACGGGCCGGCGAAATCGAGGCTCTCGAACAGGCGCTCCAGACGGACGCTCCCACCGGCTCGCTGGGGATTGGCCACACTCGATGGAGCACACACGGACCACCGAACCAGGACAATGCCCACCCACACACTGACTCGACTGGGTCTGTCGCGGTCGTCCACAACGGGATAATCGAAAACCACCAGAGTCTTCGAGACGAACTGAAAGCAGCCGGTCACGAGTTTCGGAGCGACACTGACACTGAAGTAATTCCTCGGCTGATCGAAGAGTACCGCGTCGAAGAACACACAGCCGCGGAGGCGTTTCGCGCAGCGATCGATCGCCTCGATGGAAGCTACGCGATTGCGGCGGTAATCGAGGGTGTGAGTGCGGTGTTTGCCGTCCGGAATGACTCCCCACTGGTGTTAGGGATCGATACAGAGGCCACGTACCTCGGCAGCGATGTGCCAGCGTTCCTGGGGTATACCGACCAGGTTGTGTATCTCGATGACGGGGAGTTCGCGGAGTTGCGGGGCAGCGCCTGGGAGGTGACCGACGGGTCCGGTCACCCTGTCGAGAAATCCGTTGAATCGATCGACTGGGACATCGAACAGACCACGAAAGGCGGATACGACCACTACATGCTCAAAGAGATTTACGAACAACCGACCGCGCTTCGGCAGGGAATGTCGGGACGGATCGACGAACTCGCTGGAAGAGTCACGCTCGATTCGCTGGCTGATCTCAATCGCCCCGATCGCGTGCAGTTCGTCGCCTGCGGAACCTCTTATCACGCGGCGCTGTACGGTGCCCGGGTGTTCCACGAACTGGGTATCCCTGCACAGTCACTTCTCGCTAGCGAATATGCTACCTCTCCGCCGCCGGCAGACGACTCGTTAGTAATTTCTATCACGCAGAGCGGTGAAACCGCTGATACTCTTTCTGCGCTCCGCAACGCGCAATCTCGAGGCGCACAGACGATGACGATAACGAATGTTGTCGGGTCGACAGCAGCCCGGGAGTGTGATCATGCCTTGCACACTCGGGCTGGCCCGGAAATCGGAGTGGCGGCAACCAAGACGTTTTCTTCACAGCTCACGACGCTCAACCTTCTGGCGGAATACCTGACGGAAGATACGGGTGGCCGAGACCCGAGAGAACGACTGTTGGCACTCCGTGATCTTCCAGGAGACCTTCTGTCAATTATCGACGACTCTAGGGCCGCCGATATCGCCGAGCGATTCCGCGACGCTGCCGGCTACTTTTTCATCGGCCGTGGATACAACCATCCAGTGGCACTGGAGGGAGCGTTGAAATTCAAAGAGATTAGCTATGAATACGCAGAAGGGCTCGCTGCCGGCGAACTCAAACACGGAACTCTCGCACTGGTGACCGAGGACACCCCCGTCTTCGCAGTCGTCACCGGAGACGGAGAGACTGCAGATAAAACGGTCGGCAATGTCAAAGAAATCCAAGCACGCGGTGCCCCAGTCGTTGCTGTTACTGACAGACAGACCGACATTGCCCGGTATGCCGACGCTGTGATGGAAGTCCCCGAGACACACCCTCGCGTGGCACCGTTACTGGCGAACGTACAACTCCAACTCGTCTCGTATCACGTCGCAAACGCCCTGGGCCGATCAATCGACAAGCCGCGGAATCTCGCAAAAAGCGTCACTGTCGAATAGTGCCTGTCGGTCCCGTGTGGCTTGAACACTTTTCGCTGGACTCCTCTGTTCCACGGGTAAACGCGATATCTGCTAGACGAGGGTGGGTGAAAGCTCAGATCACCGATACAGCCGGCCTCGATTCTCTCCTGGCGAGTCAGACGAGACACAATTGGTTTCAGCGTTTCACTCGAGTCTGACGTATGCAGACGATCATCCTCGCGGCTGGTGAGGGGACACGAATGCGGCCGCTCACGCGGGAGACACCCAAACCACTGTTACCGGTGGCTGACCGGCCTCTCGTGGCCCACACTGCCGACGCGGCAATTACGGCGGGTGCGTCACGGCTCGTGTTCGTCATCGGCTATCAGGCATCAACCGTCAAGGAGTACTTTGGCTCCGAGTATCGAGGGACCCCGGTCGAGTACGCCACCCAAGACGAGCAAGACGGCACGGCTCATGCAGTCCGGGCAGCAACGGAGACACTGGATCCGGGTGCCTTCGCTGTCCTCAACGGTGACATTCTTCTCGATCAGCCCTCTGTGTCGTCCCTGTTCGAGGCTGGTCCGGCTGTCGGATCGATACAGGTCGAAACCCCAACCTCGTACGGAGTGCTCGATTGTGACGAGGGCGGATCCGTCGTCGGGGTTATCGAGAAACCTGCTGATCCACCGTCAAACCTGATCAACACGGGGGCGTACGTCTTTCCAGCGGCTGCCCGCGACTGGATGGATGTCACCCAGAGCGACCGCGGCGAGCAGGAACTGACGGACGTACTCCAGCGATCCTGCCGCGAGACGGATGTCTCAGCGGTGCCGTTCGAGCGATGGCTCGATGTCGGCCGGCCCTGGGATCTGTTGTCCGCGAACGAGTGGACAATCGCTGAGATGGACCGCTCGATCGACGGCTCCGTGAGTGACAGGACAACACTGCGTGGTGCGGTCGTTGTCGAGAAGGGGGCGACAGTCCGAGAGGGAGTGACGATCGAGGGGCCTGCAATCCTCCGTACTGGAGCATCCGTTGGCCCGAACGCGTATATCCGGGGTGCAACCCTGTTGGGACCGGACGTACACGTTGGCCACTCAGTAGAAATCAAAAACAGCATCCTCCGCGAAGGGGCGACTGTCGGCCACCTTTCGTACGTTGGAGATAGCGTGCTCGGCCAGAACGTGAACTTCGGCGCCGGGACGACCGTCGCGAATCTCCGTCACGATAACGCGCCTGTCGAGACGACGCTGAAAGGCGAGCGGGTATCGACCGGTCGTCGGAAATACGGTGTCGTCGTCGGAGATGGTGTCAAAACCGGGATTGACACGAGTCTGAACGCCGGAGTGGTTCTTGCGGGAGGTGTCAGAACCGCTCCCGACGAGACAGTCATGCATGATCGGACTGAGTAACACTTGTTCACGGGATTGTGACCGTCGCCTCGAACTCAGCCTGTTAACTGTCATACTCATCCGTCCGGATCTTCGAGAATCTTCAGTGACCAGGCGCCCCAGTCGCGGTGTCGTGCAACTTCAGATTGTGTCGAATTCCACGGCGAGAATACTGCGGAAACCGACCGTCGTAATGATGGTAGGGGGTCGGACAACCGGATTCGATTTTCACGGGGTGACATACTGTTACAGAGACTCAACAGTAGCTAGTATGACAGGTTCTGATTGGTGAGTAATTGAGTCACAGTCGAACGCGCCCTTGATTTTCTACAACAGTGGGTTGAGAGAGTCCCGGCTTGAGTGAGGAGCCGGCTGTGTGAAATTGACGAGAGGAGGCCAACCTACAGGAGTCGACCAATTCAGGTGATAACGGAGACGACACCACCACCGCCAATTGCGAGGCCGCCGAGCCCGATGCAAACAGCCCAGAAAGGAATCCGCTCGACGATTCGCATCACTAAGCCGATTGTCACGTACCCCACGAGTGCGCTGGTCGTCAGCGCCAGCAGTGCTGCCCGGGGTGATATTCCGGGGAGTCCGCCAGCGCCGATTATCGTCAACACGGCAGCACCAACGCTGGCAGGAATCGAGAGGAGAAACGAGAGTCTGAATGCGGCCTCTGGTTCGTAACTCCGAAACAGTAACGCGCTAGTGGTGACGCCCGAGCGGGAGATACCAGGGAGAATCGCCACCCCCTGTGCAACGCCGACAATGCAGGCATCACGGAACGTCGGATCCTCTCGCGTCTCCACTCCGATAGACTGTGAAGTTACCTGGAGAATTCCTGTGAGGATTAGCAGGACACCAATCGCCGCAATGAATATACCACCCGTAACCTGGCCTGCCAGGTCGACGGCGACGACGTACAGTGGGATTCCGACGAGTCCAGTTCCCCCGCATGCGACGAGAATGAACGATGTTAATTGGTTGCCGTCAGCGAATGCCTTCTGAGGGCGCCACCCCGGCAACCGCTGGACTGCTGTCAGTATCTCTTCACGATAGTAACTGGCTGCTGAGACGGTCGTCCCTATCTGGAGAAATAACGCCAACTGTAATGCTGCCTCCGGTGAGGCACCGATTGCAGTGAGAAACAGTGCGAGATTCCCTTGACTCGAAACGGGTAGCCACTCGACGACCCCTTGCACAATCCCCGCGAGCAAGGCAACGACGAGTCCAACACGGCTCACGTCAATTTCTCTTCGTGGATTAATAAATAAGATTGGAAATAGCTGTTAAACGCTCTCGCAGAGTGAAACTGTGTCGAGTTGGATGGCTCGTTATCGAATCTCATCTGTTCTGTTACTCTGTCGAACGAGTGGGCATTGAACGTGTCTCGTGATGATACAGGACTCTACATTGCAGGACAGGGAGCCGAACTGGATACACTCGTGTGTGATTGATACTGACTCGAAGAGTTCGGGTTTTTTGCCCCCCGTCGCCAGACATCTCGTATGAAAGGCAAACGGGTGCTCGTCACCGGTGGAGCAGGATTCATCGGATCGAATATCGCCAATGAACTGGCAGTCGACAACGAAGTATTGGTGGTGGACGACGGCTATCTCGGCACACCAGAGAATCTCATCGACGCCGTTGAACACCACGAACGAAGCGTTCTGGAGGAGGATCTCCCCACAGCTGTCGACGTCGTGTTTCACTTGGCGGCGCTGTCATCATACGCGATGCACGAGAATAACCCACAACGGGGGGCGCAGGTGAATGTAGAGGGATTTGCGAACGTGGTCGAACAGGCCCGTCAGGACGGGTGTGAGACAGTGGTCTACGCGAGCACTTCATCGATTTACGGAACGCGGACGACCCCCTCGCCCGAGTCGATGGACGTCTCGGTGAACACTGGATACGAGGCCTCGAAGATGGCCCGTGAGAAGTACGCAGAGTACTTTTCTAACCACTACGATATGACGACAGCTGGGCTACGGTACTTTTCTGTGTACCAGGGATACGGCGGCTCAGAAGCACATAAGGGAGAGTACGCGAATGTCATCGCGCAGTTTGCCGACGACATCGCTGACGGTCGCCCGCCAAAGCTGTACGGCGACGGCGAACAGACCCGCGACTTCACTCACGTGTCCGATATCGTCCGAGCGACCGTCGCGGCCGCCGATCATCAACTGGATGAGGTCTATAACGTGGGGACCGGTGAGCGATATTCGTTTAATACGGTCGTTGAGATGATCAACTCCGAATTGAACACAGATGTCGCCCCCGAGCACGTCGACAATCCGATTCCCGATGACGTTTATGTGGGTGATACCTGCGCAGATATCTCGAAGATCTCCTCTGCGACAGGCTGGGGGCCCGAGATTGATTTCGAAACAGGGATTCAGCAAGTCTGTGACTATTACAGTCAGTAGAGGTGGGTGCTTTACGCGTGATTTAGTGTCTCCTGATTTGCCCCCGGTGAACTGAGTTTGATGAGACTCTCTAATTCGCATCCGATTGATCATTCTCACTCTAGCGCTGATACTTTCGCATGCACAGGCCTGTTCGAGATTGAGTGGGAGAGAGTCTCCGCTCAGGGCTTTCTGTCTCCTCGCTCGTCACTCCTCGCCTCAGCATCTCGCTGTCCAGTCTCGTTTTCAGATTCCGGCTGTTCTCGAGGTTCGGGAGGTTCGAGAACAGTCCGCAACATATCGGCAGTTCGAGTCTCTGTGAGTTCCTTCCACGATCGATTCTCACGAATCCCTAGCAATCCGACTATCGTGACGACACTGAAGATCGCCACTCGTGACACTGGGCTACCACTTGTCATAGCTGACACGATAATCCCGGCCATTCCGAGAACGGCGACAGTGAGCCCTGCGATTACCAGCGGTGCGGCCCGAAATCGCTCAAAAAAGCGTTTGATACTGCGCGCTGACTGAGACCCTACCGCCCAGGATTGGACTGCATCGATAACCCAGTCTAACACTCTGATAACCGGCGCAATAGTGCCTGTTTTTCGAAGATCAATTACAATCACGTCTGGTTCGGGCTCTTTCGTCAGCCACCCGTACAGCCAGGAGTCAGTGACGACGCTTTTGATACCGGTTCGCACTGGTGTTTCGGTGCGAGACTCCACTGGAGAGGTAGTAGACGAACGCTGCTTTTTCCCCTCGGAATCCTGGTCGGCCTGTCTGGAGCCGGTGAGGATCTCTGAAAATAATCTCTTTGTCTGTGAATCTTCGACGACACTCACTAAAAGAGAGTCATCAGTATTCATACTTTATCGTATATCTTCAGATTTATATTTCGTCTCATTGACAATCAATGCTGGACAGGTGATATTATTTTTATATCACTATCAGGTAACAAAATCAGATATTTACCCGATATCTACTACAACGGCCTCAATCGTTACGACCCCGAGGTCAAGCGTAACAGTTTGACCCTGTCTGAGCGATTCTCCTTTGAACCGGACCCCACCGGTCGTCTCACGCACCTGCAGTTCGGCGGTGATTGTCACGTCTTTGTTAAACGGGTGATCGGCCACTTCGAGATTCGCTCTTTCACCGCGCAGAATCAATACCGACGGCTCTGTTTCGACTGCGGTTACCCGCGCAACCGTGTCACCGGATGCCTCCTCTGAGAGCCCCGGAGTGATCGTTTCAGCCATATCTTCCCGCGTATCGTCCATTCTAAGTGTAACTTCCCGAGTGGCCGGAGTTCCCGATGGCTCGGCTGTTCCAACACGGTCAATCTGACCGCTCAGTTGGTAAGTTTCCGTTTGGAAGAAGAGATTAGCGCCGCGTTGAATGAACCCCCTTCCTGAGAGCGGCCTCTTAGCATAGTTGACGGTATTTACCGAGATACCGGCGACAATCCGCTTTTGATCAGGGTCGTTTGTCCCGAAAATCGAAACCGACTCGAGAGTCCCGACAGTTCGCCCCGCAGTTCGCGAGACATCCCCTTTGACAACCCGGCTTGCAGTCTCGCTATTCACGGAGTCGATAATCACAACGTCGACGTCCTGGCTTGCTAGGTCTGCATCGGCGCCGACACGCTCGATTAGCCCTTGGATTGAGTAGCCATCACCGTCTAACTGGATTGTCTGTCCCCGTCGTACTGGACTCGCACCGAACCGCCGTTCCCCCTGTTGGCGGTACGTCTCAAGATTGACTTTCAGAAACACTTGTGTCTGCGTTATGTCTCCGGTCGGATGGAAACTAGCCTCTTCTACAGTCGCGATGGTCCGACCAGCGAGGCGTATCTCATCGCCGGGACTAATTGCTTCAGCATCAATCTCCGGAAGTGTGTCCCGTAGTAAGACGGTTGTCTGCTGGCGGTCGAGACTGTCGCCACTACTAACCTCTCTTATGCGTCCTGATTCTTCATATCGGTTCGTGGCAATATCTAGACTCCGGCCCAATCGTAGAGGAGACCCCGCGTAATTGATTCCGCCGTCCACGCTCCGAACCTC
>JAQCMZ010000470.1 GCA_028274825.1 Haloferacaceae archaeon | reverse complement strand
CAGGGTGTCATAGAACAATTCACATACCTCAGTAACTCCCACAAAACCGGTGTCTGAAAGAGGAGGATTATTGCCGGTATTCAAAACTGGCAACAGCAGTCCTCTTAATCGATATCAGAAGCCCATGCCAACTGTTCTATGACACCCTCCTGCATACCCAAGTTGAAGTCTCAACAACTGATAGGATGCCGCTTCAGCGGTAGACTGCTGTCCATGACGATACGACGGTGGAAGCCTACTGTATCTGCCGTCCGTGAGAGACAACAAACCTAATTCGCTGGCAGCTAAAAGCCGGCCTATCGGCCGACCCAGAGCGACGAGACAGATTCAGTCGGTGAACCTGGCTTTCAGGACTGCTGGGCATATCACCCCTCACGGCTGGACAGTCATCTGGGAGATCCTCCGACGAGACCGACAGTGACCCGTAGCTATGCAATCAACGCACGTCTGATACGAGTCTCCCGGTATAATCATCCGACCGGAGAATCCGCTCGCTCGGGCGTTGTACGAGAAAACTTATACCGCATTATTCTTATCTTGCTATCGTGCGCTGAGAGGGCACGCGGGTAGGGGTACTTCGTGCCATCTCAGCCATACTCAATTCTCGCTCATCAGTAGCATCTTTATGATACCGCGACAATTCAGAATATGACGGGGAGTGATAGGTAATGCAGTTTTCTGAATGGAAGCCGCCGTATCAACGGATCCTCACTGACTTTGGATACGATGCTGCGGGTGACCGACAGGCCCGAGATATCGCCCGGGAATTTGCGAGCACACCCAGTGATGGGCTATTTGCCGAGATACCGGGATCGACAGTGGCTATTGCAGGTGCTGCACCGTGTCTGTCGGACGAACTCAAGATAGCAGAGCGTGCCGAGTACGTGATTGCCGCCTCGACAGCAGCTGATACGCTGGCTGAAAACAATCTCTCTGTCGATTGTATGGTCACCGATCTAGACAAAAATCCCGACACGTCACTGGAATTGAGCAAGTCTGGGACTCCCGTAGTCGCTCATGCTCACGCTGACAATATTCCGGCGGTGAGAGAGTGGCTCCCCCAGTTTCGACAGGACACCACTGTCGTGACGACACAGACGCGTCCAGACTCACCGGTGGTTAATTACGGCGGATTCACAGACGGAGACCGGGCTGCGTTTCTCGCCGACGCGTTCGACGCCGCTGAATTACGTTTTCTCGGCTGGAACGTCGACGATCCGACAGTCACAGACGCGAAGCGTCGGAAACTCGAGTGGGCCGAACGTCTGCTCTTCTGGCTAGAGCAGCGCCGCGACGGAAACTTTGCACCACTTCGAAACCGCCGTGAGCAGATTGTCTCAGCAACAACAACCACTGAGGGGTAAGATACATACAAGAAGTAATCTAGCGATGTCTATACCGTTGAAAAACTCGTCGATACTTCACACGAATCTCTCGAATATCAGTCTTATTTCCCGATGAAACGAGTTCGGTACTTTAGACAGATGACTGCTAATCATTGATTACCCCCTACTCGTGTGTCCTCCCAAAGGCCCCAAACATGACTTGTAGCGTCAGGACCGAAATCCCCGCATAACCCGAGACGAGAGTGGCTATCTGCGTGTCCGACCGACACTTGGATGACAGCAGAGCAAGGCGAAGGCCCCTAGCCTCAGCCGTGCGAGCAGGCCACGGGCCAATCCGCGGGCCTTTTGAGCCAGCTATCCGAACGACAGTGTAATGAAAGATGTCCTCCGTGAGCAGGTAAAACGTGAATCGGAAGAACACGCCCTGTTTAACGCGCTGAAACACGGCAGTGACCCGGATGTCGGGGCGATTATGGGTCCTCTTATGGGTGAAAACCCTTCATTCCGGCCTCACGGTGACGAGGTTCCAGGGATTGTCGCTGAGGTCGTCGAGGAACTTGCCGGACTGAGTGACGCGGAGCGTCGAACCCGATTAGAGGCGCTGGCGCCAGACCGGGTCGCAGAGCTTGAGGCCGAAGAGTCTGACCCCGGTCACACTCTCCCTGACCTTCCAAGCGCCGCCGATTACGACGAAATCGTGATGCGGGTAGCCCCGAATCCGAATGGTCCGTGGCATATAGGCCACGCCCGGATGCCGTCGGTTATCGGCACCTACGCTGATCGGTATGACGGCCGGTTCATCCTTCGATACGATGATACCGATCCCGAGACAAAACGCCCGGATCTAGACGCGTATGATGCGATTTATGCGGATCTCGAGTATCTTGGGTTCGAACCCAGTGACGTGCTCCGGGCGTCAGACCGGCTGGAAACGTATTACGACCACGCTCGACAATTAATCGATGCTGGAGGCGCGTATACGTGTTCGTGTCCTGCAGCGGAGTTCAGCCGACTCAAATCCGCCGGTGAACCGTGTCCCCACCGGCAGAAGTCACAGGAGACAGTCCACAGCGAGTTCGACGCGATGATTGACGGTGACTACGAGTCGGGCGAAATGGTGTTGCGGGTTCGAACTGATATCACCCACAAAAATCCCGCACTGCGAGACTGGGTGGGGTTCCGGATGATAGACACGCCTCATCCACGACCAGAGGCGGCCGAATATCGCTGCTGGCCAATGTTGGACTTCCAGTCGGGTGTCGATGACCACCTGACGGGAGTAACACACATCATCCGGGGGATTGACCTCCAGGATTCGGCCAAACGCCAGCGCTTCGTTTACGAGTACTTCGACTGGGAGTATCCCGAGGTGCTCCACTGGGGGCACGTCCAAATCGACGAATACGATATCCCGATGTCGACCTCAACGATCAAAGAAGAAATCGAGACCGGGGGACTGAGCGGCTGGGACGACCCTCGAGCGCCGACACTCCGGGCTGCCCGTCGCCGCGGGATCCGTGGAGACGCTCTCGTGGAAGCAATGATCAACCTGGGGATGTCGACCAGTGACGTTGATCTGGCGATGAGCACAGTGTATTCGAACAATCGAGACCGTATTGACGCGGAGGCGAACCGATACTTCATGATCCGAGACCGGAACGGCGACCCTGCAGTCGAACTGGATATCGTAGATGGCCCCGAGACCGGCCATCCGCCACTCCATCCAGATGACCCCGACAGAGGCGAGCGAACGATTCCCGCTGGGCGAGTGCTTCTTGAAGAATCGGATCTCCCACCAGCGGGCTCCCGGGTCTGGCTCAAGGGGTACGGGCCGGTTCGACACACCGACGGAGAGTTGAGATTCACCGACGACGATATTTCGGTCGTTAAAGACGGGGCTGTTTCGGTGGTCCATTGGGTCCCGGTATCTGAGAGCCGACGCGTCAGGATGCGGACTCCTGACGGAGATGTGCTCGGGCGTGCTGAACCGGAGATTGACGAGACCACTGTCGGAGACGTTGTCCAATTCGAACGCGTTGGGTTCTGTCGGATCGACTCACACAAGTCGACCACGACTGACAGTGCGGACGATCCTACTGAAGGCGATGTGAGTGTGGTGTATCTCGCTCACTCGTGATTGCCGATAGATTCTCTCTGAATTCGTGAGAGATTCTCACAGATTGACATCCTCCTCCGCGTGACCGCGTCGCCTGCGCGTGACTGCCCGCCAGACGCAGTCTGGCGACGGCCGAATCCTGAG
>JAQCMZ010000288.1 GCA_028274825.1 Haloferacaceae archaeon | reverse complement strand
CTCGCTCGGCTTCGCCTCGCTCCTTGAGGACGGGGGCTTGGCACCCTCACCGCCACCGCTAATCCACGGGAAGAAGCCTCGGGGCTTGACCCCGAGGCGGTTCACGCCCGCGAACTGGGGTGCGGTAACACCGGCGATCGACGGCATAGTATAGGATAATTTTACGCCAAGCCACACAGATGTATTGACATGCGCATCGCGATTGCATCGCTTTTCACGACACACCACGGTCAGACAGCGTCGCGATATCGGACACAGCGCACAGCCCGACTGCTGACACAGCAAGGTCACGACGTGACAGTCTTGTGTGGCAAGTGGTGGGGCGGCGATGGAGACTCGTTCGAACACGATGGGATTCAGTATCGTCGTGTCGTCACTGATCCGCGACCGGCTGCCTTTGCGGTTCGATTACCATTCGCACTCCGGGCGATTGACCCGGACGTGATCCACGTTGTCAACAGCCCCTCGAGCGGAGCAATCGCTGCCGGACTCGCAGGGCGGGTCCTCCAAACGCCTACCATCATCGATTGGTGGGCCGATCATGAGACAGATGCTCCACTCGCGGCTCGCCGTGCTGCCAAAATCGCAGACACACTGATCACACCCTCGGAAAACATCAAAACCGAGATCCGAGAATACGGTATCGATGCCGATCGTATCAGTGTCATCCCCGAAAGTATCGACTTCTCGCTCGTGGAGAACGCACCGGTCGATGACCGATTTGATATTGTCTATTCTCAGCGGCTCAATCGCCACGCCAATTTCAGAGCGTTCTTTCTCGGGTTAGCTGAACTCCGCTCCCGTGACTGGCGTGCGGCCATCATCGGGGATGGGCCCGAACGCAGCGCGGCCGAACGTATCGCCGCGGATCTCCGAATCGATGATCGGATCTCATTTCTTGGGGACCTGTCGATAACAGACAGAGTGGCCGTCCTCAAAGGTGCTCACGTAACTGCACAGACGACGCGACGGGAACCGTTCGCGACGCATCTGTTGTGGGGACTGGCAGCTGGTTGCGTCGGAATCGTCGAGTATCAGGTTGACTCTGCCGCTCACGAAATCGTCGAAGGCCGAGACCGGGCGAGTCTGGTTTCTAGCCCTGAGGAACTGGCCTCAGAAATCGAGACCGCAGGCAACTTGCAACACCGAACTGTCGACGAGCAGTACACGGAGTACAGCCACCAACCGGTGCTTGACCGCTATCTGGCCGTCTACGAACACGTCGTCGACGGATCTTGAGATCCTCTCAGCGCGACCGCAGAGGACCCCCGAGCGGTGAGACGTCAGGTGTCACGACCTCATCGACCATCGCAACGAGGAGACTCCGTGAGAATCCCCGTGGACTGAGACCGGTACGACTGCCGGAAGTGTCGAATCTTCAGAAGTCGTCTCCTTTCCGCTCTCGTGTGTGACTCTTGGCGGTGGTTGTGCCGCGGGAAGTCTGACAGATTTCGATGGACTCAGAGGTATATTTTCCGTGCAGTAGTCACCGTTGGACCCGATCTGTGAGCACCGGGTGATAATCACCTAGATGTAATAACTGTCTCACTGCGTTGACGCTAGATAGACTGCCGCCGCAGGATAGGTGAAACCCGTCCCACTTCACGCCGGGTTTCACTGATACAGCTACCCTGACCGGGTGCCAAACGTGTTGAAAAGAGTATATCAGACTGCGAGAAGACGACAGATTCCGTCAAGCGTGACGGTGTGTATCTTCCGTCTAAGGCATGTAGTAGTGTGTCTGTGCCGCGATTAGCTGATACTCTGTCGTCACGGTGTTGAGACTGGACCCGGGAGAAGAACAGGTTAACTGACCCGAAAGTCAAATTGGAGGCAGTCGGGAGGAGACTCCCCTCAGTTGCCGTACTTCATGAAGACGAACGCCAGCCCAAGCGTTCCACACATCGCAATAAATGACGCGATACTGAGTGCCATCGCGCTGTCGGGAACGAATACAGCAGAAGAGCTAGTAGCCTCTTCGGCGGCCGAGACATCGTCGCCAACCGCGATCCCGCCGAACATGCCAATACTCTTGTGTGGATTGCACTGGTAAGTGGTGATTCCCGCTTCCTCTTCGGTGAACTCGTATTCGTACACATTCCCCTCTTCGGATGCTAACTCGGCGCCCAATCCACTCGGACCCTCGATTGTCTCGACGTTGTGGCTGCCCCCTTGACCGGTCCATTCGAAGACGACTGTTGTCCCGGGGTCGATCCACAACTTCGTCGGGCTGAAGGCCAGTCCCTGGTCACCAGCCCCGACCATCACCGTTGCTTCGTCTTGCCCACGGGCGTCGGTTTCGTCACCGAGATTCCCGCTGTTGACCTGTGATGGCCACTCAACGGACTGTGCTGTCACAGTGTCGGCCCCACCGGCTGTGACTCCTGTCATTGCTGCAGCGCCCCCAGTCGCACGCAGAAGGTTCCGCCGGGACACGTCTTGGCACATAGTTTCCGCTTGGAGTGGGGGTATACTGAATACTGCGATTCTCCGACACCCTCCGAAATCTTGGTTTTCTCGGAGTGCGGGGTCTGTCGCCAGTGTACACAGATTTTATACCGGTTCAGCGTCGGTTTCGAACCCGCATTATTCACGAGGTATTTTTCCCCTGCGTGCCTCTGTGTCAGCTATCCACGGCTGAGTTGGCTTCCTCCGTGTTCCTCTGTGAGTTCCCGTGACAGTTCGTACACTCTTCGTCGAATGGATATTCGCCAGCAGACCGAGTTTGCGCGCCAGCGGCGTGAACCAGAATCACGCTGACTACAGTGCAGCGAAGATCGTCGCGGAATTGTCTCTCCGTCGGGGCCATCAGCCGTCCGGGGGAGAAGCATCAGTCAGTATGCTCTCAAGCCAGGGTCGAGGACGCCGAGTTGAGAAAGACACTCTCACACCTACCCAGCCGTGACTTTGGAGTGGTTAGACAAAGAGACCACTGACAAGCCCCACCCTCAACCAGCGAGTCCGGTTACGGGCGAGCGAAGCAGGGTGAGGCAGGTGATTAGAATGTGGTTTTCAGATACCGCCTAACAGCGTCGCAGGTCATTTGTTGGTGTTTCACAACCCTTTTGAGAGGGCTACCAGGAGAATCAAACATGGTAGATGTAGAAGCGGAACTCCGCGAGCAGTTTACGAAGGCGTTTGAGGGGGCCGATTACCCGGTTACTAATCAGATGGATCTTGTTCCCGCCTTACCCGACGGGCCGATGACGAAGTTTGAAGCAGGTGACGTGAGTTTCACCGCCATGGAGTTGGCCACGAAACTCGGCAGTGATCAAGCGTTCCCATATAAAGACGTCGGGGATCTCGTGGATGAAATCATTGATGGACTACAAGACCGCGGAGATATCTGACCAATACTTCTGAGGCACTCGGAGATTTCCTTCGGAGACTCACCTGAGTGGCGTCACCACGCGAAACCCCTTGAGGCAGAGAACCCGCGCAATCGTTATATCCGCATCGCGGAGTCTCACACATTAGCGGGAGGAGGTCAATAGAAAGCCAATCAGTGTGAATTTGAGTGAGTTATCTTCAGTGAGCCTGTCATACAATAGTTCTCAACCAGAATATGTCGACTGTCTTCGTCTGCATGTATTATGAACTGCAGTGTCCCCCTCGCTCAGGAGTCAAATAAAGCAGTGAGAATCACTCCGCAGAGGGTGTGAGACGTATTCTATGACACGCTGTCAGTGTCAATCGACAATTGAGCGTTGTCGACCGGTGCCGGGAGTTTCATAAAAGACGACACATAACTCTGCGTGTGACAGCCGACCCCATTGGTCTCGTGCCCCAGTGGCTGATTACGGGGACTCTCGTCGGGACTGCAGCGACAGTA
>JAQCMZ010000453.1 GCA_028274825.1 Haloferacaceae archaeon | reverse complement strand
CTACCGCAAGAAAAACTACTACGACAACCAAGGCCGCCGTGTCCACGAAGAACACCCGCGAAGCACGGTGACGTGGAAGCAGAAAGGTATCCGACACGATGCCAACAACGGGCGAGTGCGCCTCTCTAAAGGAGCGAATCACAAACAATACCCCCGAGCATGGGAATACATCCTTGTCGAATACGAAACGCGCCCCGGAGTTACCGTCGAGAACCTGCAACAAGTCCGTGCCGTCTCCGACAAGGCAAAACGGCGCTGGGAACTACACATAGTGTGTAAGCACGAAGTGGAGACGCCCGACGCTCCCGGCACCGAGACGGCGGGTATTGACCGTGGCATCTGTAACTTCGCCGCTGTTGCGTACAGTACCGAGGAAGCTGAGTTGTACCCCGGCAACCGTCTGAAACAAGACGGGTACTACTTCCCGAAAGAAATCGCCAACTGTGACGATTCAGGAGGCCAAGAAGCCACTCGTCTTCACGCGAAGTGGGCGAAGCGTCGAACCCACTTCTTCCACGGTCTCGCCAAACGCATCGTTCAACGGTGTGTTGAGAAAGGCGTTGGCCGTATCAACATCGGAGACTTGGAAGGCGTCCGAGAAGACGAGAATGGTGAGTCGAAGAATTGGGGTAAGCACGGCAACCTTGACTTACACGGGTGGGCATTCGACCGGTTCTCGAATATCCTCGAATACAAGGCGAAAGTTGAGGGTATCGAAGTCGTAGAAGTCTCAGAGCGCAACACGAGTAAGACGTGTTGCGTCTGCGGTAGGAAAGACGACAGTCAGCGTGTTGAGCGTGGGTTGTACGTGTGTGAGGAACACGACGATGCGTTCAACGCTGATGTGACTGGGGCGGAGAACATCCGCCTCAACATTACCGACGAAAGTAACTCCGAGTCTTCTGGGCAGTTGTCCGGGGAGAGGAGTCCCGGCTGGGTGGCACAGCCCGGAGTCTCCCTTCACGACTTGTCCAGCGGATTCCAACCGCAGACACAAGTGGGAGACTGCAAATCTTAATATCCCAATCCAGCGGTGCGGTGCCGTGGGATTCCTCCGCCTTCAAGCGGAGGAGGATGTCAATCGAGAGCAGAGTGAGCATTGCTCGGGTGGACAGCGTCGATAGTCTCAATCTCCGGAAATGGTTCCTGACCGCCGGACTCTGGAGTCGTCTGGCAAGAGCCGGGTGCTCTATGTGATTTCCTGGCTCAGTACGTCAACTACCCGCCGTTGAAGCCGTTGGTTCCGTCTCGTTCTTTTGTAAAAACTACTTCTGTCAGATAAATCTTCGAGACAGAGATTGCATAGAGTGATTCTTCGCGTACGCCAACAGCCTACTCGGGAGTTCACTCTCCAGAGCATCTCTGATCTACTGTAGGATTTCTCTGTGAGATGAGGTATTCAACTGGGCATCTGACTCTACACCGGTTCGAGATTCGTTCGCGCTCACCGGGAGACTTCGAACGTGAAGTCCCTCGGGGACAAGCCTCGAGGCTTCCGTGTGTAGGGCCGCACTGCACCAGCAACGGACTGTAATTGCCCTCGACCGTGTCTGTGAGGAGTCGGCTGGAATTCACACCCGAACACACCGATGTGTCCGTGGAGGTCGCTCCATCACGACCCGTTGAAACTCCCGTCGCATCGCCAGCGGCGGGTCTTGAGAGGAGCCACGTTTCCACACTGTCGAGCGACTGTTTCATACTGAGGTCTTCAATATCCGTCACGGCCGCTCGCTCCTGCTGTGTCACGTGGTTGAATGAATCCTTCGACGGCCTTCACCCTCGGGGGCATCCGTCGAGAATCGCCGATTCTCGTCATCACTCCTCGGTGATTTCCGTCCGACCCCTCACACTCGGCCTGTTCCGCCTGTAGATTGTGTTATTGTGTCACGTGGTAAGAAAGACGGCAACGGCCGGCGAGAAAAGAGTCCAGCCGTGTGCCGACTCAAACGGTCCCCGCTGACGCTTCGGCCCTCCAAGCGAAGCGTCATACATACCTGCATAGGGAGGGTTATTAAACCTACCGTTTCAGTTATTTGTTCAGCTGAAATTGGCTACTCGCGCGGTCATCACGAGCGTACGATATGTGGTGTTCCCTGGGGAGTATCTGATTCAGGCATCTGTCACCGTCAGAGAGGACAGGTCGGCTCGAGCCGGCAGCTAATCAGTGTACCTCAGCATCTCAGAGTAAATTGAACAGTGTCATACTCTGCCAACTGACCTCGGGAGTGTGTAGTCAGTTACGGGCTTGAATTTCCTCACGGAGTAACTCAGAAATAACTTCCCCGTCGGCTTTTCCTCGGAGAGTGCCCATGGTCTCTCCCATGAGCGCTGAGAAGGCACCCATCCCCTGGTTTTGGACCTGATCGGCGTTTCGGCTCACCACAGTTTGAACCGCCTCACGGACGGCTGCCTCATCGATACCTGCGAGGCCAGCCTCCTCGATTGCAGCCTCTGGTGGCAACTCGGGGTGTCGAGCCAGTATCTCTAACACGTCGGGGATACCCTCCTGTGCGAGGGCTCCATCAGACGCCAAAGTGAGCGTCTCCAAGACCGCCTCCTCGTGTATCTCCTTGACCGGGACATCGTCTCTGCGCAGTTGTGTCAGAGTCGATTCAACCGTGGTGGCTGCCAGCGTCGGATCAACACCCGCGCTGACGGCTTCCTCAAACAGCGTGAAATTGCCGCCGGTGACGACTTGATGTGCCAGGTCCGCGCCGAGATCATACTCTTCTCGGTACCGGGCTTCTCGTTCCTCGAGCAATTCGGGTGTCTCGATCGCAGACGTATCTGGTTCGACCGGTGGGACATCAGTCTCCGGATAGAGCCGCGCCGCTCCCGGGAGTGGTCGCAAATACCGGGTTGTTCCATCTTCGTTCGCGTCTCGCGTCTCTTCAGGCACTCCTCTGATAGCTGTCTCGGCCCGATCAGCAACAGCCTCAATTGCCAGTCCTGCAGTGTCGACGTCTGCAGCGACAATTGCGACTGCATCCCGCTCGTCAGCGTGTACAGCCTCCCGTAGAGCCGTGACTTCAGCATCGGTGACGCCATACGCGGGGAGTTCGTCTGTGTGGAAAATCCCTCCAGCACCGTAGCGTGTGGCGTGATCGGAAAATTCTGTCCCCAGGCGGCGGTCTGGCTGAATCTCTTCCCCAACGAGGCCGTCGAATTCACGAAGACAGACCGCGGTCACTGCCCCATCAGTCTCGAGTGCGCGACGAATCACTCCGGCATCTGTGTTCGTGAACACGTCGGTCACGTCCTGCGGTTCACCCACCGAGGCTCCCCGCTCGTGAAGCTGTTCAGCGATCTCAAGTAGTTCGACTTGACGGCGTGTCTCGTTTTTCACGATCGATTCGATTCCGTCGAGATCTTGGACGCCTTTGACCTCGACACGGGCGCCCTCAGCAATCGAGATGTTGACATCCTGTCGGATAGTGCCCAGTCCCCGTTTGACCTGGCCTGTCGCTCGGAGTAGTGATCCAATCTGTTCGGCCGCATCTCGTGCCTGCTCAGGCGTCCTGATATCGGGAGCAGTTCCGATCTCTACCAACGGAATCCCTAATCGGTCGAGACTGTAGACGACTCCATCAGCAGTTTTCTCGACCCGCTGAGCGGATTCTTCCTCGAGCATGATGTCTGTAATCCTGACCGCGCCCTCGTCGGTGTCGATGGCACCGTCCTGTCCGAGGAGAATCGATCGTTGAAAGCCCGAGGTGTTCGATCCATCGATGACGATCTTGCGCATCACGTGTGCCTGGTCGACGACTGTCACGTCAAGCAGGTTCGCGATCTGCAGTGCGACGGTCATCGCCTCTTGATCAACCCGTCGTGGGGGTTCATCATCCTCTTCGACGAGACAGGTTGTCTCATATCCAAGATAACTGAACTCGCGGTCGACGCGGCTCTCCTCGAGCGCGGCTTCGTCGATCTCCCCGAGTTCGCTTTTTGTCGGGTGGAGGTATCGCGTTATCTCTCGGGTAGCTTCTTCCGGATCCTGGCGTCTCGTCGGCGACTCGCAGAAGAGCTTCTCTGCAGTGTCGAGTTGCTGGTGGATTTCCAGGCCAGCCACCAGTCCGACTGCTTCGTAATCGAATTCGCTCATTACGTATTCAGTTTGCGCGGAAGGGTAAAAAAGCCAGTTTGCTCCGGATATCGCTGTGAGCGTGTCGATACTCACCTCCGGCGAGTGTGGATGCGTGGGTGTGCCGACACGGTCAACACGTGTGTATTAGTGATTCCGATGAGTCTTTACTGTCGCGACAAGTCTTCTGGGCGAGAGAAGCCGCCGAGCCGAGGGCTTTCGACACCGTCCATGGAACTATTCGATATAGTCAGTGTGAGAGGTGTTCCCGTCATCTGAACCGGCTAATACGAGACGATTCCTCACACCAAACGGTCGCTGACACTGATTATTTTGCCGCTCCAGTCCGGCACTGTTGCCCAGACTACACGAGTATCCGGGAACACGTGTAACGCTTGACATCCTCCTCTGCGTGACCGCGGAGGAATCCCGGACCGCAGTTGGGAGTGTCAGGTTGACAATCCGCCCGAACCCGGGTTCACGGTGCGACTCCGTGAGCGGTTCACGAGCGTGACGGGGCGGATTGCTGGCGATGCCAAGCCACCGTTAGGTGTCTCCTCTGCCCTTGGGCGTCCCAGTGTTGGTTTTGCCACGGGGGACGCCCACAGGCGTCAGCGGAGTCCACGGTAGCGGAAGTACTACACAGCGCGGTCAGTCCGTGACGGACAGTTCTCGTATCCGGGCGGTCCTGACCGCGTTTCAGGTATTGTCTCAGTATGTGGGCGGGCAGGCCGCCCCTGCGGGACTGGTCGGAATCCGCTCTTTCCCAACCGATTCCCTTCTACTAGAAGGACTGCCTGCCATCTAACTCCCACGGGTAGAAACTCGGCACGTGATGAGACTCGCGGAGTGGTTCACTCGGTGACGGCGCGTATCCACGGCCTGAAGCCCGTGGGATTGCGCCTGCTCCACATATAACCGCTTGCTGTGACGGGGCAGAGCGCGTGTATCTGTGCCGGTCGATCCGGTATTAGGATTTAGTTGAGGTGACGTAGTGCTTCTCCTAGTCCGGAAGCATCACATCCACCCTCGGGGCAAACGTAAGTCCATCCATCGTCAGTCGCTTTCGCTTCGGGGAACGTCGCACCGCAAGTTCGACACTCCAGGAGTTCGCGTCCAGTTCGTAACTGTGGCATAACTCGAAATATTCGCATTCAAATTTAAAAACATCGATTGTTTACGGCCCTTTTCACCCAGTCATGGGTGTTACACTGTCTCACTGTGACACGGTAAGGAGAATCGCACTTCCTCACCGTCGTCGGCTGATTGGGCACCGAACCCGGTGTGACAGTGGCAAACCGATCCCCCGAGTTTAGCAGACCTGAGGGTCTCAGCCCGTCATCACGGAGCGAACGGAACACACCGAGCAGAAGTGAGCACAGGATGCGGGCAGACACGTCCGCACAGGTTTCGTTTTTCATCGAACGACGGGTGGTTCCACACAGAGGCGATATCGACAGACTTCCGCCCGATTGAGCCCCAACCGTCGGACGAGGCAGATAACGAAATTCACCAATAACGAGGGTAGACGCCGTCGAATGTTAGAATCCTCAGCAAGCGAAGGGACGAACACGCCACGGTTTCGCGAAAAGCCGAAACTGTGTCAGCGACCCTGTTCGGTCACAACCAGAGTCACCCATTCGATTCGACGGAAAATTCAGACGGGGTGGTGAAATGAAAACACTACCAGTCACTGTGCGTCTCGAGATCAACTCCCGAAATAATCAGGCTACCCCGCCTGCGGAGTCCGGTGAGAGACGCACAGCGGCCGACTCGAGACTACGACACGACAACGCGGGCACACTTTGTGTTCGGTGAGTGGAGACGGTCAGTTATCGCCGAGGATTCCCCGGTGGGTCATTTGTTCGGGGTCAAGCACATCGTCTGCTTCCGACTCCGTGAGATACCCCTCTGTAATAGCCACCTCTCTGACAGATTTGCCCTGTTTGAGCGCCTTCTTTGCGACCGTGGAGGCATCATCGTAGCCAATAGCAGGATTCAGCGCCGTTGCCAGTGCCATTGCACGGTCGACTTGTTCCCGGCAGTAATCTTCGTTCGCCTCGAGTTTGGCGACGAATTTCTCGCCAAACGCCTCAGCCGCGTTCGTCAGGAGACGGGCCGACTCGAGAAAGTTGTGTGCAATCACCGGCTTGTAGAGATTTAATTCTAGTTCGCCCCTTCCAGCGCCTGTCGAGACAGTTGCATCGTTGCCAGCCACCTGTTTGTGTACCTGATTGACGGTCTCTGCGACGACAGGATTGATTTTGCCAGGCATAATCGACGACCCCGGCTGGTTTTCAGGCTGCTCAATTTCTCCGAGACCGTTACGGGGCCCCGACGCGAGAAGCCTCAGATCGTTGGCGATTTTGTTGAGCGATCCCGCGACAGTGCGTAAGGCCCCGTGTGCCTCTGTCAGTGCATCGTGAGCCGCTTGGGCTTCAAAGTGGTTCCGTGCCTCGGTGAAATTAAGATCCGTTTGTTCAGAAATGTATTCGGCTGCCAGAGTTGGAAACTCCGGATGAGTGTTCAACCCGGTGCCGACAGCTGTCCCTCCGAGAGCCAGTTCGCTGAGGTGAGCAGCAACACCGTCGACCCGCGTCAGCCCCTTTTGTACCTGATTTCGGTAG
This sequence comes from Haloferacaceae archaeon, assembly GCA_028274825.1. Lineage (GTDB taxonomy): Archaea > Halobacteriota > Halobacteria > Halobacteriales > Haloferacaceae > J07HR59. The sequence goes on along the minus strand of JAQCMZ010000453.1, from coordinate 1,070 downwards.
CCGCCGAACACTTGACCCAGCCGTACCGGCGTGGCATCTTGCAGGTGTGTCCGGCCGGTCTTCACAACGTCGTCGAATTCCGCCTCTTTTGCCTGCAATTCAGTCAGTAATACCGTCAACCCCGGGTTCAGGTCTTTTTCCACGGCCTCAAGCGCCGCCACGTGCATTGCCGTCGGGATCACGTCGTTCGAAGACTGTCCGTAATTAACGTGATCGTTGGGATGGATAACGCGATCGCCGACGGCCGCACCTGTCAGTTCTGCTGCCCGGTTGGCTATCACCTCGTTAGCGTTCATATTACTCGATGTCCCTGACCCAGTCTGGAAAATATCGACAGGGAACTGATCGTCGTGTTCGCCTGCAATCACTTCATCGGCAGCTTCGATAATCGGTGTTGACACCTCTTCTTCGAGCAACCCCAACTCGTGATTCGTCTGTGCGGCTGCCTTCTTGACGATTCCGAGCGCGCGAATGAATCGTCGCCCGAACGTCCGCTCCGAGATGGGGAAGTTCTCGACGGCCCGCTGTGTCTGAGCTCCCCAATACGCGTTAGCTGGCACCTCGATCTCGCCGAGACTGTCTCGTTCCGTTCTGTAGTCCTGATTGTCAGTCATGTTCACTCTGTTTCGACCGAGTGCCAGAAAAGATATCGAAGAGACGATCGGCCAGGGCAGCTAGTCAGGAACCCAGCCACACAAGATCACTCATCGTCTGCAGACGCTCAGAGCTCGCCTCTATTGTCAGGTGAAGATTCAGGTAGATGAGTGATACTTATGGACATAAGTACGTAAAGACATTTGGAACCGTAATTCGGTTGAGTGCAGAGAGCGCAGCATCACGAAGTTCGTCGAGTGTGTCGAACAGATGGTTGCCAAGTTCTTGATCGAGTTGTCGCCAGCACTCTTCCGTGGGGTTCAGCTTCGGTGAACCCCGCGGAAGGTAGCACAGTTCGATCGGTGTGTCTTCGGCGAACTCTTGGACTGCATTAGCCGTAAAATACGACGCGTTGTCCAAGACGACGCAGATTTTCTCGCCGAACTCTGTTTGGAGTGCGTCTAGCAAGCGAATCG
>JAQCMZ010000451.1 GCA_028274825.1 Haloferacaceae archaeon | reverse complement strand
GATATCCGGACGGTCGGGACCGCCGCGGTCGTCAACAACGCTGGAGCGCTGTGTCATCCCAAATCTCGCGAACCCGAACTCCGTACCGTTGAGGAACACCTCGATGTCCACGCTGATCTCGGGACGATTAATTACGGAGGGCCTCTTGTTGGGTCGGGACTCATCGCCAGCGACACTGGATTCGTCGCCGGCGATGACACGACTGGCCCCGAACTCGGACGGATCGAACAGACTCTCGGCTTCCTCGAGTGAGCGACTCAGCTGTAGACTGAACGGCGGTATCCGTGTGAAAGGCCTACACTGGTCCACATCTGTGGGTATCGTGATCCCGTTGTCCTGTTATCCTACTGTCTCACAGATCTCGACTGTGACCCTGGGTTCCGGCACGAAGTGTCTCTCCCGCACGCTGGCAGAAATACCACGACTCGACTCGACTCGACTCGACGCGACTCGACACGACTCAGGGCGAATCTCTCCATGGACGGTCTCGATTTGTCCCGTCTCGGGCAGAGTAACCGGAAGGGAAGATATTTCCCCGCCCCAGTCGGATACGCGTACATGAGTGATTTTGACATCCATGGCCGGTTCCAGTCACGTGACGGGTACCAGTCGTTCCAGAAGAGTATCGACGCCCCGAACGCCGACGTGGCTCGGGACAGGGTGTACTCTCAGATTGGGAGTCAACACGGCCTGAAGCGGACGCAAATCGAAATTGACGATATCTCGGAGGTGGCTTCCGCATGATGGGCGGTGGCCAAGAGGAGCTCCAGCAGCTTTCACAGGAAATCGAGGCGATCGAAGAAGAGATCTCGGCTCTCGAATCGGAAATCCAGGGATATCGCGACGAGAAGGCGGCTATCGGCGACGCCACAGAAGCTATCCAGACGCTGGAAACCGACGCAACCGTTCAAGTCCCGCTCGGCGGTGGTGCGTTCGTTCGCGCACGAATTGAAGAAATCGATGAAATCGTCGTCGATCTGGGAGCTGATTACGCGGCCGAACAAGACGAGGCAGGCGCGATTGAGGCCCTTGAGACGAAGCGTGAGTTAATTGACGATCGGATCTCGGATACGAGTGATGAACTCGAAGAGTTGCAAGAGGAAAGCCAACAGCTGGAGCAGCAAGCCCAGCAAATGCAACAGCAGATGCAACAACAGCAGATGCAACAGATGCAGGGCGAGCAACCAGACGAGTAAAGCCGTGTTCGACGGACTGAAGGACAAACTCGACGATTTCCGTGAAGACGTTGAAGAGCAGGCCGAAGAGCCTGAGGCAGGAGCAGACGCAGATATGTCCGAGCACGCAGACGAACAAGAAAGTCCCAATCCAGGTGGCTCGTCTGACGTGGAGTCTGACTCTGGAACAGTTGCAGAGGCTGACTCCGACACACCGGATTCGGGCGCGGATACCGGCTCTGACAACGGTCCTGGGACGCTCAAGCGAGCGAAAGCCTTCGCGACCGGTCGCCTCATTATCGAAGAAGAAGACCTCCAGACACCTCTCCGCGATCTCGAGTTCGCTCTGCTGGGAAGTGACGTCGAGATGGGCGTGGCCAAAGAGATTCTCGAGCGCGTCGAGAAGACAATGCTTGGCGAGACTCGTAAACAGGTGGAAACGACCGAGGAACTCGTCTACAAGGCGCTGCGTGATGCGCTCGTAGAGGTCATCAGCGTCGGACAATTCGATTTTAGTGAGCGGATTGCGGCCGCCGAAAAGCCGGTGACGATTGTGTTCACGGGGGTCAACGGTGTCGGCAAAACCACAACAATCGCCAAACTGGGAGAGTGGCTCGCTGACGAAGGATTCTCGTCGGTGATGGCCAACGGTGACACATACCGAGCCGGAGCAAACGAACAGATCCGAGAACACGCATCGGTTCTCGACCGGAAACTCATCACCCACGAGCAGGGGGGTGACCCAGCAGCGGTCATCTACGACGGGATGGAGTATGCCGAAGCGAACGACGTAGATGTCGTCCTCGGTGACACCGCGGGCCGACTCCACACCAGCGACGATCTGATGGCGCAACTCGAAAAAATAGATAGGGTGGTCGACCCTGAGCTGACGATCTTCGTCGACGAAGCGGTGGCTGGACAGGATGCAGTCAATCGGGGCCAAGAGTTCAACGCCGCAGCCGAGATAGATGGTGTCGTGCTGACGAAAGCCGATGCCGACTCCTCGGGCGGCGCGGCAATCTCGATTGCTCACGTGACCGGGAAACCGATTCTGTTCCTGGGAACCGGTCAAGGATACGAGGATATCGAGCGGTTCGATCCGGAGGAACTCGTCGACCGGCTGCTGGGCGAGGAGTAACCCGTCACCAGAGGGAGTGGTTTCGCTCGTGGGTCATTCGGTTCAATTGCGATATCAACACGCACCGAGAAAACACCGGCGACAGCACAAGACAGAGCAGAATGGGACGGGAGGATACGAGCAGGGGATTATAGATGGAACAGGCGCACTCCCACGTCGTTCACGGCGTAGATACGCCCCGTCACAGCGGCAATTCCCGACCGGGTTTGTTCCAAAACAACGCGTCTGCAAGCGCCGGCGCACTGGGGACGACCCCAGTGTAGCCGAGCGCCCGACAACTGGCGGTTCGAGTGTCCGCCCA